>MHKJ01000014.1:4676-13035 GCA_001818355.1 Candidatus Kerfeldbacteria bacterium RIFOXYC2_FULL_38_9
GAACAATATCATACCGCTACCGTGGCCATGGCTGATGATACGTTAATGACGCCGGATGAAATTTGTGAGGTGCATAAATATAATACGGGAAAAGAGTGTACAGCCGCAGAAGGTTATATTTTAATATCCGGAACCGGTACTAATAATGTGCAACCAGGAGAAGCCGTGCACGGTTTAATTTGGAGCGATCCTGACGCCACCAATCTGCAAACCGCGTTTAGTTTTATTGCTCAGTAAGTAATTAAAAAAAGAGGTTAAAGTTTACCTCTTTTTTTCCTTGCTGGTTTTAAGAAAAAATAAAAAATTTTAGGAAAAGTAACTGTTTTTAGTTTATATTTACATCGGTCGTTCAGTAGAGGATGTTAGAATCGCTTTAATATCTAATCTTCAGCAATGATTGAATTGTGAGGTATTATTTTTTCTCCTTCTAGTGTTAATACACGATAATTGTCGCCTTGTTTTTCTAGGATTCTTGCAGGAATTGTATTGCCTATTTTATCTGTAAATAGAATAAGTTCATTAATGGACAATTGATCAGATTTGTTGCAATAGTTAGTATATTTGATGAACTGGCGCTGTGGAAAATATTCTTTATAATATGGGTCGACATAGAGTTCTTTTGGAATGTCATAAAATATTAAACTATTATAACAGGATTGTTTAGCCACATGAAAAGTATAGGCTATCAATAAGCCAAAAATTAACACAAAAATAATTAAAATCAAACCAATAATTTTTAGAATTTTTAAACGGGTTTTTTTCATGTAATTAGGCTATAATACCATCTTAAATTTAGCAAGCAAAAATTTGGAAAAAGAAAATTTGCTCGATACATAAAATAAAACATCATAAAAAAAGATAGAACATTGTTCAGATGTCACACTTGAACTATATACCTTGTAGTGTGTAGTATAATCCTATAATGAATAAATTAATGGATCAATTATTAGCAGAATATTCAACTTTGTATGATTATGTATATCGATATGTTCGCGTTCGTGTATCCAATGAAGATGTTTGTAGAGATCTCGTAGCAGATATTTTTCTTAAAGCGGTAGAAAAAATTCAATATTTTGACGCTTCTAAAGGGTCACTGCGTCAATGGATAACGGGAATAACCAAGCATCATCTACTCAATCACTGGAAACGCGAAAAACATACGTTTGCTCTTGAAGATTTTGATTTGCCAATTATGCCAAAATTTGATCAGTTGGAATTTGATCAGTTAATTGATCATTTACCGCAACATATTCAACAGCTTTTAACCTGGCGATATGTGGATGACCTGACTTATGAGCAAATTGCGGATGTCACTGGTAGGACTCCAGCCGCACTAAGAAAATATTTTTCACGTTTATATAAAAAATTAAGAAATGAATATGAAGCATATTAAATATAATTTAGAACATTATATAAAACAAAAAGAGGCTAATGTAGACATTGATCATGATTTTAAAGAGCGGCTCTATTTTCAATTATCTAAAGAAAAAGTAAAAAAGCCAAAAAAATATTGGTGGAGATTTTCATTACCTACCCTTGCTTTAGCCGGAAGCGCTATAGCTATAATAATATATTTTTCGTCTAGCTCTTCTGTTGAAAAATTAGTCAATACTGCATTTATTCCACAGGTTGCATTAGCAGAAGCATTGCAAAAAAGCATGAATCTAGAATCATTTGATCAAACGTTGGGATTGCCGGACGATGGGCAGCTGCATCATCGTAAAGTTGTATTTACATATAATTATCAATATCCAAATGAAGCTGAATTAGGAAGTGGTAACAATATTATTAATATTTGGTCAGACGGAAATAACCTTCGGAGTGATGAGCAGCGTGACGTTACTATGCCAAATAGAGCATCAGATTCCACTTCGTTTATTGTAAGTACACGGGACAACCTATCATGTTCAATAAATAGTGCGATCAGCTGTCAGAAGATTACTGATGAACAGCAAGATTTCAACTCAATAATAGATGGGGAGCATTCTTGGTTTTCCCCTAAAATTAATGAGGTACTTGTGAGTGATTTTACTGCAACGCCTTTCACTGATGAAGATGGATATCCAGGTACGGTATTTAGCTGGTCTACAAAAAAACCAATGGTGAATGGCATGTTTCAAGTGTATAGCATGGTTTCAGCTTCAGGATCTGGCGGCAGTGTAGATACTGTTGATAAGGACGATGGAAAATATTGGTATGAATTTACAATGTTCAGTGATGCCCAATTGAATAATAATGATTTATATATTCAAATTACTGACAATGAACCATTTGATCCTGATTTGAAGGACGAAGTTGTTATTGAAGCGTCCTCGATATACATTCTAAAAAACGGAACCAATGAGCTGAATCCTCTTTCAAGTAGTGAATTCCTAGAGGTAGGACAGCAGTTAAATGTTGGTGATAGTGTACTTGGTAAAAATGGGTATACTATGGCTACGGAACCATTACTCTATATGTTACGAAATCCTAGTAAGCTAGCCGAACCGCTTACTGCAAATAATGTTCTATTCAACGATCAGTTAGTAGATAGTGTTACTTACACCTTGCCTCTTGATTACTTGTTTCAAACATCATTAGTGTTAGGAGCAGCCCTAGACCATGAAAATCAATATTACGTTCATTTCTATCTAGATCCGGCTGACCATTCAAAGTTATTAGGGTATTCAATAACATTATTAGATGAAATGATAGTCAACATGCAGTTTACGGATGAAGTTTTAAATAAAGATCAAACTGACTTGATTTTTGATGTAAGGACTTGGAAGGAGCTATATCAATAAATCATAGATATACAAAAAGACCCCATAAGCAGGGTCTTTTTCTTTTTGGGTGGCTGAAGGGATTTGAACCCTCGACCCTCGGTACCACAAACCGATGCTCTAACCAACTGAGCTACAGCCACCAAAAGCAAAATTTAATTTATCAAATAAGTATAAAAAAATCAAGGTTAGTTTAAGATTTTTTTAATCTTTCTCTAATTTCTTCTGGATCGGCAGATAAAGAAACAAAACCGCAGTCAACACAAAGAACCCCTTGCAATGTAAATGTGGGTATAACTTGAAAGAATTTATCTTCGTTTTTGGCGCATGCAAAGTGTAGAGGTCTGCTATTATGAATAGGCAGTTCGCCAAATTTTAAATGTTGTCCGCCACAGTTAAGGCATTTTATAGTTGCATTATTTTTTTTCATAATTTTTTTTAAAAGTAAGTGTTTTTATTATAACTTAGTTTTTAAATAAATACAGCAACGCCGCGAGTTTTAGGTTTGACTTTTTGTAAATTTTTAGTTAGTTTTATTACACACTTGTCCTCGTAGTTCAACGGATAGAACACCAGCCTTCTAAGCTGGTTATGGAGGTTCGATTCCCCCCGAGGGCATTAACTATTTAGTGTCTTGTTATGATTGTAAAATTACCAAAGTACGCCAGTGATGCTCTCAACACTTTACACAAAGCTGGATTTGAGGGTTTTGTAGTTGGCGGTTCGGTGCGTGACATCTTACTTGATCGTCCGCCAAAAGATTTTGACATCACCACCAATGCCACACCTGAACAAATTCAAAAAGTTTTTGACGACACGCTTTACAATAATAATTTCGGTACAGTGGCCGTGCGTGTTTTTGACACTGATGATGTTCGTCACGAAATTGAAATTACACCCTATCGCACGGAAACTGCATATAGCGACAAACGCCACCCGGATAAAGTTGAGTTTGGTCAGTCGCTTACGGAAGATTTGCAACGCCGGGATTTTACCATTAACGCCATGGCTTTTGATGGCGCCAAAATCATTGATTTTTTTTCCGGGAAAAAAGACCTGGAGAAAAAATTGATCAGAACCGTAGGTAATCCGTCAGAGCGGTTTAACGAAGACAGCTTGCGTTTATTGCGCGCTCTGCGTTTTGCCGCGCAATTAGATTTTCATTTGGAAGAAAAAACTTTAGCCGCTATTATTAAACACGCCCAAGACATTGAGCATATTTCCGGCGAACGCATCCGTGATGAAATTGTTAAAATCTTAAAAAGCGACGATCCTTTGCGCGGTTTTTGGTTAATGCACAAAACAGGTTTGCTGTCTTATATTATTCCGGAATTGGAACGGGGCGTTGGAGTGATTCAAAACTTGCATCATATTTATACAGTATTTTTTCATAATTTACTTTCTTTGCAATTTTGCACCTCAGATGATCCACTGGTGCGTTTTGCCGCACTTTTGCACGACGTCGGCAAGCCGCACACCAAGGCTGGCGATGGTTTAAACGCCACGTTTTACAACCATGAACATGCCGGCGCCAAAATGGCTTATGAGATTATGCGGCGTCTGAAATTTTCTCGTAAAGATTGCGAGCGTGTTTCTCATTTGGTGCGCAGTCATATGTTTTATTATAACCGTGGAGAAATAAGCGACGCCGGAGTGCGCCGTATTTTAAAACGCATCGGTCGGGAAAATATTGACGATTTGATGGCTTTGCGCATTGGCGATCGCATGGGTTCGGGCACGCAAAAAGAAAAACCGTTCAAATTGATAGAATTGGAACGGCGTATGCGTTTGTTAGAAAAAGATCCGATGGATACCACGATGTTAAAAATCGATGGTAATGACATTATGGAATTAACCGGCCTCAAGCCCGGCCGCGTCGTTGGACAAATTCTGGTTGCGCTTTTAGAAGATGTTCTGGAAGATCCTTCTTTGAATAATAGGGAATATTTAGAAAAACGTGTAGGAGAACTAAGTACAAAGGCATAAAATTGATTTGACCTTTCATTAAAAATTTGATAGTATTAAAAGTAATGATATTTTATTATTAAAAAAAATTATGGAAGAATTCAAACCAACAATAACCCCAACCCCAGAAGAAATAGAAGGTTATCGACTTAAAAAGTCTCAGGAAATAACACAGCATAGAGAACAGCTACCAGCTCAACTAGACGGTTTAATTGGGGCTGCTCAAGAATTAAAACAGCAATTAACAGGTGGGGATGAATCTGCAGTAGAAGCTGGAAAAACAGCATTAGAAGAAGCAATAACTAAGCTTCGTCGAAATTTGACTTACTAAATAAAGGATAGTAGCTTTAAAATTTAAGTTACTGTTGTTTTTTGTTATGGTATTTTTTATGGGTTTCGCGCAGACGCTTGTCGGTAATATGCGTATAAATTTGCGTGGTGGTAATAGAGGAGTGACCGAGCATAGACTGCACTGAACGAATATCCGCGCCATTATGCAATAAGTCGGTGGCAAAAGAATGACGTAAAGTATGTGGGCTTACTTTTTTGGTAATGCCGGTAGCCCGTGCGTATTTTTCCACCAAGCGTTCCACCGAACGGGCGGTTAAAGGCTTGGTATCATAATCTTCGCGTCCTTTTTTGGCCCGATCATGACTGACAAATAAATAAGGCGACACATCTTCACGCGCGTCTAAATATTTTTTTAACCATTCTTTGGCCGTATCAGTTAAAAAAACCACGCGTAATTTAGAGCCTTTGCCGCGTATGGTAAATTCGTCTTTTTTTAGATTAACTTGATCTTTTTTTAAGTTTGCGGCCTCAGAAACACGCAGGCCGGTAGAAAACAGTAATTCCAATAAGGCCTTGTCTCGTAAAATAATCAGAGAAATTTTTTGGCTTTCTCTTGTTTTACCATGCGCATCTAAAAGTGGCGCTGTGAGCAAGCGCGACAACTCTTCATCTTCCAAAAATTCCACTTGTCGCTCTGGTTCGCGCGCCAGTTCTATTTTTTCCGGCGCTAAACTTGGCACATCTATTTTGGATAAATATTTTAAAAAACTGCGCAAAGCAATCACGTGATAATTTTGGGTGCGTTTGCTTAAAAAACCGTCATGAGCGCGATCATTTTCTTGCCTATTAAGCCATATTCTAAATTTTTTTACCTTGGACAAAGTAATGTCTGCGGGGTTTTTAACCGCACTTTGTTCCAAAAACCTTTTTAAATAAAAATCATAATTACTAACGGTTTTTTGGGAACGGTTTTTTTCCACTTCTAAATACTCTAAATATTCTTGTTTTAATTGCTGTAAAGAAGCCATGTTTTTATTTTACGACACATCAAACAAATTGACAAGAAATGATTATTTTGGTAAAGTTAAAATACTTTTTACTTATTATAGTTCTAAGTTTTAATTATTAGATTACCAAAATATGGATTATTCTAACCAGCGCGTCGCTGTTTTTGTGGACGTGCAAAACATGTATTATTCCGCCCGAGCTTTATATGACCAGCGGGTGGATTTCGGGGAAATTTTAAAAGAAGCCGTAGGCAATCGTAAATTGGTACGCGCCTTTGCTTATGTTATTCAAGCCGATAACGAAGAAGAAAAAACTTTTTTTGACGCCTTAAAAGACCGAGGTTATGAAATAAGGAGCAAAGAGTTATTAAGTTTTTATGGTGGCAATAAAAAAGGAGACTGGGATATTGGTATTGCCATGGATATTGTACGTTTATCATCTAAAGTTGATAATATTGTTTTAGTTTCCGGGGATGGAGATTTTAAAGAATTACTGCAATATGTGAAAGCGCAGGGTTGTCGCGCTGAAGTAATGGCTTTTGGCTCCTCGTCTTCTAAACAATTAGTGGAAGAAGCCGACGCGGTTTATGATTTATCTCAAGATCCCAAGCGTTTTCTTATTCCCAAAAAGAGATTAGCTAAAAAGTTGACACCACGGAAATAAAAAGTTATAGTCATAAGGTTAATAATTAACGACGATATCTTGGTTTGGGGTACTAATACACTTACTAGGATACCGCGACTTTAAGAAACATATGTTATCAAAAAAACAGAAAAATGCGGTTATCGCCAAATTTGCCACGCATAAAGACGATACCGGTTCCCCCCAAGTCCAAATTGCTCTTTTGACCTTGGAAGTTAAAGATCTGACCGAGCATTTAAAACAGCACAAAAAAGATTTTTCTTCTCGCCTGGGATTGCTCAAAAAGGTTGGCCAACGCCGCCGTTTGATGCGTTATTTCAAAAAAGACGACAAAAAATCTTACGAAAAACTATTAAAACAATTGAAACTCAAAGATAATGTCTAATATTTTTTAAAAGTGATAAAATAAAGAGCAGTTAAATGCTCTTTATTTAGTTAATAAAATAATCAACTAATCAAGCTTGTCCATGCACGTATAGACTTTTTCCTTAAACGGAAGTCTGCGGTGTGTGGACAAGGTAAAAAAATTTATGTCTGAAGTAAAAACTTATAAAACCGAATGGGGCGGCAAAACCCTCACTATTGAAACAGGAAAACTGGCGCAATTGGCCGGCGGTTCTTGTAAAGTGCAATATGGCGAAACCGTGGTTTTGGCCACAGCCACTATTGCCAAAAATATCCGCGAAGGCCTGGATTATTTTCCTTTAATGGTGGATTATGAAGAAAAACTGTACGCGGCCGGAAAAATCAAGGGCTCTCGTTTTATTAAACGCGAAGGCCGACCTTCTGATCAAGCTGTTTTAAGCGCTCGTATTACTGATCGCTCTCTACGGCCTTTGTTTGATGATCATATTCGTAATGATGTACAAGTGGTTTTAAGCGTTTTATCTGTGGATCAAGTTAATGATCCGGCTTTTGTGGCTTTAATTGCCGCTTCTTGTGCTGTGTCTATTTCCAATATTCCCTGGGATGGACCAATCGCCGGTTTAACCGTGGCCTATCTTGATGGCGCTTACATTTTAAACCCCACCCCGGAACAACCAGTTAAATCCGAATTGTTTTTGTTAATGGCGGTGCGGGAAGAGCAAATTGTGATGATTGAAGCTGAAGGTAATGAGGCTAACGAAGAAATAACTTTTGGCGGTTTGGAATTTGGCTTAAAATCCGGTCAGCCCGTTATTGAGCTCATTAAACAAGTTATTAAAGAAGTCGGTCAAGAAAAAATTCAAGCTACAACGGCCAAACTGACCGCAGAAGAGCAGAAAATGTATGACCTGGTGGAACAAAAAGCTCAGGATTTTTTCCAGAAAAACATTGATTCTTTATTTGGTATTCGCGGCAAATCAGATCGTCAAGAAAAAGAAGACAAAACCAAAGAAGAGCTTTTGGCCATGTTGGAAACCGAAGAGGAAAAAGCCATTGCTTTAAAACTTTTTGCCAAATACTACGAAGAAGCTTTTCGCACCAATATGTTGGAAAAAGAAGTGCGCGTAGACGGTCGAAAATTGGAAGAAGTCCGATCTTTATCCTGTGAAGTGGATATTTTGCCGCGTACGCACGGTTCGGCTATTTTTCAAAGAGGAGAGACCCAGGTTTTATCCACAGTTACTTTGGGTGCGCCCGGCGACGCTCAAATTATTGACGGTATTGAACCGGAATACACCAAGCGTTATATGCATCATTATAATTTT
>MHKJ01000014.1:13144-17996 GCA_001818355.1 Candidatus Kerfeldbacteria bacterium RIFOXYC2_FULL_38_9
CCACCATGTCTTTAATGGCGGCCGGAGTACCTTTGAAAAATATGGTCGCCGGCATTGCCATGGGTTTGGTAACCACCCCGGATCGTTCCCAATATAAAATTTTAACCGATATTCAGGGCATTGAAGATCATTCCGGCGACATGGACTTTAAAGTGGCCGGTACGAAAAACGGCATTACTGCCATTCAATTGGATATTAAACTCGGTGGTATTACTTTAGAGATTTGCCAAGATACTTTGGCTCAAGCCAAAAAAGCGCGCTTGTTTATTTTGGAAGAGATGCGTAAAGCGATTGCTGAGCCTCGTAAGGAACTTTCTCCTTATGCTCCGCGTATTGAAGTTATCCATGTCGATCCGGAGAAAATCGGTGATATTATCGGTCCCGGTGGCAAAATTATCAATAAAATTATTGAAGAAACTGAAGTGCAAATTGACATTGAAGATGACGGTACGGTCTTTATCACTGCTGTTAATAACGAGGGTATGAAAAAAGCCAAAGAACAAATTGCGCAAATTGTTCGGGAAATCGCGGTCGGAGAAGTCTATGAGGGCAAAGTGTTGCAAATTGTGAAAGACAGAAATTCCGGCAGTGAAATTGGTGCGATTGTTGATTTAGGAGGCGGTAAAGACGGTATGGTGCATATTTCTAATGTGTGTCACTGTCGCATCGCTAAAGTAAGTGATGTTTTACATGTGGACGATTTGGTAAAAGTGAAAGTAGTGGAAATCGATAAAGAAAGAGGACGCATCGGTCTTTCTCGTAAAGACTTGATTTCTCCCACTGATGTTGATGCTTTATGCCAAGGAGTAGCCACGGCCGCGCCGGCCATCAGAAGAGGCTTTTCCGCTAACGGACGAAATGGAAGAAACAACGGTTATCCTAAAAGAGATTTTAGAAATTAACTTACATGAATAATTTTAGCGGGAAAATTTTTGTAGTAACCGGTCCTTCAGGCGCCGGTAAGGACTCAGTACTGAAAACCGCCAAACAAATGGGCTTAAAATTTGGAGCGGTTATTACCACCACCACCAGGGCTATGCGTCCTGGTGAAGCTGAAGAAAACCCTTATTACTTTCTGTCCCGCGAAGAGTTTGAAACCAGGATCAAAAACGGAGAAATGATAGAATATGCTGAGGTTTACGGTAATTTATATGGAAATACCAAAGAAGAGCTGGAAAAAGTGGCTAAAAAAAATGAAGTGGTAATCATTAAAGTGGATCCGCAAGGAGCGCGTACTTATAAACAGGTTTTTCCAGAAATTACCACTATTTTTATTCAACCGCCGGATTTTGATTTTTTGGAAAAACACCTGGTAGATCGCGCCACTGATTCCCCGGAAGTTATTAAGAAAAGACTAGAAGTAGCTAAAGAAGAGCTGGAAAACTTGGGACAATGGGATAAAATTATTGTGAATTACGAAAATCAACTGGAAAAAACCGCTCAAAAGTTATTAGATATTATTCAGAAACAATAGGCCTGTGGATAACTTTAGAGGTGGAAAAGTAGGCAGTCAAGTGATAAAAATAGGCTATATTTAGCCTATTTTTGTTAATAATTATTGACCTGTTTTCGAAAAAGTGCTATTATAAATGTACACGGTAAAAGTTGTTTCCAAGCGCACCTTTTAATAAAAACACTCCCAAAAGTGGTTAGCGCAGGAAGAAAAGAGTAAAAGAAGAAGAAAAATAAGGTTTTTAGTTCTTTTATTGTTTTCTTCCTGCAATTTATGCTCGTCTTGTTGCTCGCGCCAAAATAGCGCTTGAGCTTTAAGACGTAAAAAAACAAAAACAAAAAAACTGGTCTTGGCGCAATTTATATTGCCTACGGGCAATGCCGCGTCAGTACGACCGCTTTGTGGGAGGTATTAGCTGATCGGGTCATAGCAACCCTGACGGCGCCAGGCGGACAGCGTAGAAATTCCATATGTCGAAAACTTTTTAAAGTTTGCGACATACGGTCAACACTGCTCTGCCCAAAGGCGCACAAGCCTCCACAAATAATTATAATAAATAATTTTGGGGCGCTTCGTGCGCCTCTTTTGATATTGGAAGAATATTTAATATTGTTTAGTTTTAGATTTACAAAAATGAAAACAAAATGTACAATATCAGCATAATTATTAACTCATTTAACTTATAAATATATGGATCAAAAATTTTTAGCAGAAATGAAAGAGCAGTTGTTACAAGAACAAAAAGAACTGCAACAAGAACTTGATGCTGTTTCGGTCAAAGACGTAGGAGATCATGTCCCCGGCAGTCGCGCTCCTAAATTTCCTAATTACGGCAATGATGCTTTAAATGCCGATGACGATTCTCCCATAGAAGTGACCGATTTTATGGAAAATGTCAGCGCCACCGGGCACTTGGGAGATGAAATGTCAGCGGTGCAAAAAGCCTTGCAAGCCATAACCAACGGAACTTATGGTATTTGTAAAGAATGCGGCAAAGAAATCGGAGAAGAACGTTTACGCGCCAATTCTTCCGCAATTACTTGTATTGCTTGTGCCCAAAGCCATCAATAAAAATAAACAAGTCGCATGCGGAGTTTCAAAATAAAATACAGCTTGGCAATTTTAATTGCGGTAGTGCTTTTTATGGTTGATCGTTGTAGTAAATATTTAGCTATTGTTTTTTTACAAAATCCCAAAATTATTTTTCCTCAATTTTTACAATTGGAAATTTTGGGTAATAAAAATTTTATTTTTTATTGGACACTGCCTCCTTTGATTATTTCCGCTTTGGTTATCGTGGTTTTATTGATCTTGCTGTATTTGGCTTATCAAGAATGGCGCGTACAGCATTATGGGAATGTTTTCTTTTTTTTATTGATTTTTACCGGCGCTATTTCTAATTTATTGGATCGTTTTAAATTCGGATATGTGATAGATTTCATTAATGTGCCTTTTTGGTCGGTTTTTAATTTAGCTGATGTTTATATTGTTTTAGGTGTATTTTTTTTGTTAATCAATATTTTGCAGAAAAAAAATGTCTGATCGTCGATTTCAACGGAAAATCGAGGATTTTGTTTGTGAGCATTGCGGCGCTGTGGTCACGGGCAATGGTTATCGCAACCACTGTCCGCACTGTTTATATTCCAAACACGTGGATGTTTACCCCGGCGATCGCTTGGCTTCTTGCCATGGATTGATGAAAGTGGCGGAAGTTTTTTTAAAACACGGGCAATATGTTTTAGAGCATCGCTGTTTAGTTTGCGGTCATAAAAAACGTAATAAATTGCAAACAGATGATGATCTGAAAATGTTAGCCAAGTATTAAGTTTGCTCATTTTTTAAAATAGTTTATAATATCAATGGACACCACGGGCTTTTTGCGCCCGTTTTTTGTTTTTCTAATTTTTAAATCAAACTTATGTCTACTGCTAAAATTCACTCTCTTAATTTAACCGGTTTAGATTGTTCGCCCATAGAAATTGAAGTGGATGTTTCTGCCGGACTGCCTAATTTTATTATTGTTGGCTTGCCGGACGCGGCTGTTTCTGAAGCGCGTGATCGAGTGCGTTCGGCCATTAAAAATTCCGGTTTTCAATTTCCCCGTACGCGCGTAACAGTTAATTTGGCGCCGGCGCATACTAAAAAAATGGGTTCGCTTTTTGATTTGCCTATTGCTTTGGGGATTTTACTGGCCAACGGTTCTTTGTTAGAAGCGCCTGCCGGTTTTTTTGTTGGCGAACTGGCTCTGGACGGAAATTTACACGCCATTACCGGTGCTTTGCCTATTGTTTATGCCGCTACCAAAGAATATCAAAAATCCATTACCATTCCTCAAAAAAATAGCGCTGAAGCCTCTTTGATTGTGGACAAAGATATTTATGTGGTCAATTCTTTAGCTTGCGCGGTGGCTAATATTAACAATAAAACCCCTGTTTCTTTATTAGACAGCCCACCTTCTTTAGCGCAGAAACAATCTCAAAATAATTACTTGCAAGCAGTAGAAGTGGATATGCAAGAAATCGTAGGACAACAAGTTGCTCGTCGCGCTTTGGAAATTGTGGCCGCGGGCGGACATAATTTGTTAATGAGCGGTCCTCCTGGCGTCGGCAAAAGCATGTTGGCGCGCGCTTTACCCTCTATTTTACCTCCTATGACCGAACAAGAAATTGTGGAAACCACCATGATGTATTCGGTGGCCACCAATCATGCGCCAGGCATTGTTACCTGTCGGCCGTTTCGAGCGCCTCACCACACGGCTTCGGCTGTGGCTATTATTGGCGGCGGGCATAATCTTCAACCCGGCGAGCTGTCTTTGGCGCATCGCGGTGTTTTATTTTTGGATGAATTACCGGAATTTAGAAGAGATGTGATTGAGGCTTTGCGCCAGCCCCTGGAAGAAGGCAGGGTAACCATTAGCCGCAGTACCGGCCGGGTGGAATATCCGGCTCGTTGTCAGTTTGTGGGCGCGATGAACCCTTGTCCTTGCGGTTATTTTGGTGTTACGGATCAACATCCGGAATTAAAACACAAAGAGTGTTCTTGTTTGGGAACCAATATAGAACGTTATCGCAAAAAAATATCCGGTCCTCTTTTAGACCGTATCGATATTAAAATTCACGTTTCTTATATGAGCGCTCAAGAAATTCAAAATTTAAAAGCGGAACAAAAAAGAACAGCCGAGCCCTCTAGTATGGTTCGTCAAAGAACGCAAAAAGCCAGAAACTTACAACAGTCGCGACAAGGAAAAACCAATGCCGAGTTAAGTAATAAAGAAGTGTACAAGTGGGTGATAATTGATGAAAATTCCCAAGAATTATTAAGAAGCGCTATGAAAAGATTGGGGTTGTCCATGCGCGGCTATATGAAAACCCTTAAAGTTTCTCGGACGATTGCGGACTT
>MHKJ01000015.1 GCA_001818355.1 Candidatus Kerfeldbacteria bacterium RIFOXYC2_FULL_38_9
GTTGAGGTCATCTTCATTGTTGAAGGGCACTCGCTCGCCGAGGCATTGTTCGAAATCGATCGCCTCGTCATCCGAGTTGACGTTAGCGGTCTTCATTGTTGACGAGAAGGCCGTAGCCGCAGACAGGCCAAACAACCCAAGTAAAAAACACGACAACCAAACGATTCTGTACATAACTCCTCCATGCAAACATTTGTCTAATACCTGTGTCCTTATTTAACAACAGGCACCTGATGCCCACTCCGCACCAGAAATAGAAAATTAATATTATCATGTAATTTTTTATTTCTACAGCGGATAAAATGTATGCAAAATACAACAGGTAATAAGAATAGAATCCATTACTTAAAAAATTTTGGGCAATTTTCCTTTTAATAATATCAAATAAAAAAATATCTGCAAACTTTTTTCTCAACAGGTTTTTTGAGCCGTCTTAAAAATCACCAATAAGTTTTTACTTTATAATTAGCAAATTTTTTACAGCAAAAACTTTTTTACAGCCATCGCAAAACCATTAAAACATGACATAAAGTTGGTTAAATAAGATCATTTTATTTAAAAAGTAATGGTAGTTAAACCATGATTAGTGAATTTCTACAGTTTTAAAAACTTAACCAACCGAAACTTGTCAACAGGTTTTTTGAGCCGTCTTGCAAAACGCCAATAAACTATTTTTGCTTCTTCTGTAAAATTTCTTCTTTACCAAAATAAAACGGTTTCAGATAAGAAGCCGGCGAAATATTATCTTCATTAAAGCCGGCGGCCACAGTATAAGAATAATTTTCTCCGGTTTTCAAACCGGAAATAATCGCTTTGTTGCGTTTAACTGTTTTTTGTTGTAAAAGCTCGATACCGTCAGCATCATAAACCGAAACCACATAAAGACGTACCTTGCCTTGGGGCTTTTTCCACTTCAACTTTTTCACATATTTGCCGGAATCCGCGCCCACAAAACTAATAGGCTCATCGGTTAAAGCGTCGGTAATAACATTGTGCGTTTCCGTAACGGATTTCAAAGAATAAGGAGCCTCTGGTGTGGTGCGCGCGATAATAGTGGCCGGGTCAGAAAAAATACCGTTTACTTTAGCGTGCACATTAACCAGATAAGCAGTATTAGGCAACAAATTGGCTATGGTGATTTCCGTGTCAGAGGTAAAAACGCTATCCAACAATTCAGCGCTTTGTTTTTGCAAAATATCAACCTGATAACCTTCTATGGCGACACTTTCTTGTTCATCAAGACCGAAAATAGAACGATTGCTTGTACTCCAATCCAAAGTAAGTTGATCCGGCTTATTTTCCACCACCTCTAAAGTTACGGGTTCTTCAGGTTGATCGATCTCCACCACTTCCGGAATGCCAAAACTAATATTACTTAAACGAATAGTCTCGGGTATGCCGTAATTTACCGCTTGCACAGGCGTTGCCAAAAAAACACTCAAGCAAATGCCCATGGTCAACAATAAATAATATTTTGTTTGTTTGTTCCTCATGATCTTATTTTAGTATAGTTAATTTTAATTAACAATACATTATACACCAAATACACCGTTTGTCAAGAGCAATTTTGCAAAAATCCTTTTATTTTAGCCAAAAAAAATCAAAATTACTTTTCTGTTTTATTCTTCTACGTTGAGAATTTCTTTAATTCTATCATTCTCATACGCCCGCCCGTTATTTAAATGATATAATTGCGCGCCCACAAAACCTAAAACCGCAAATAAAAGCAAAACCAAAATAGTCAATCTTATTTTTTTGTGTGATGTATTCTTTTTGTTTGTTTCTTGTTTCATGATATATTGACAGTGTAACTTAATGTATAATTGTATGCAAAAAAAGATTGTTTTTTTGAGTTTGTTTTTAACGCTTATTTTTTTTGGTTGTAATACAACCCCCTCTTCGTCATCTTTGGCAAATGAGTATTTAAGTCAAGATAAAGAAAAAATTGTTTCCATAAAACAATACGCCGGCACTATGGACTGGCAAGACAACGATTCTTCCTCCAACTCTTTGTGTGCGGGGATTATTCACAGTCAAATAAATTTTGACTTAACGGTTGATGCCGAAAACAAAACTGTCAGCGGCACCGGAAAAATTATTTATCAAAACACCAAATATAACACTAAGCGGCGTTGTGCAGATTGTGTCATCACCGGCCAAGACGCCACTTTTTTAATTACCGGAAATCTTTTACCTCAAAACAGCGATGGTAATACCAACCAACAAGAAACCGTCAGATTAAAATTTAATCTGGACCCGAATTCCGCTCTGACAGAAAAACAAACCTCTAAACAATGTTTTGGAGATAAGCCGCAAAACTATAACGAGTCGCGACTTTTATACTTCTCTTTGTTTCAAGCAGGATTTTTTGACTATCTGAATTTAGAACTGCCCTCAACTGTTAAAGAAAAAACTACCCATAATTTACAATGGCATACTAATAATCACTCAGGTGGTGGGGTTTTAACTCTTCAGCTTTCTTAGAGAGGCAAAATCGGAGTGCTTGATGTACCCACCTTGGCATAAACACTTTTAACGCCTTGCCTCCCTAAAAAAGAAGAAGATTAGTCTTCCTCTTTTTCTTTAACCTCTTTAGGGTTGGCTTTGGCCATCAAAGACACAGCCGATACCACCACTTCAGTGGCATAGCGCTTGGTGCCGTCTTTTGCTTCCCAATTATAGGAATGTAATTTGCCTTCCACTAACACTCGTTCTCCTTTTTTAAATTTAGCCGCGGTTTCGGCAATTTTGCGCCAAGCAACTACTTGGTGAAAATCAGCTCCTTCTTTCCACTCGCCACTTTTGTCTTTCCAAGAGTAGTTGGTAGCCACTCGAAAAGTGGTTTTTTGTTGACCAGACTCTAAAGTGCTGGTTTCTGAATCTGCGGTCAGTTGACCGACTAACATCACCCGGTTGAGATTGTACATCTGTCTTTTTTTTAATTATTAACCTCCTTCGACGAGAAGATGTGTTGTCCTTTTGCGGGATTAGGATGGACACCCTCAGCCCTTTTGCAAAAAAACACCCAAAACATCTTCCCGATCGAAAGTTGTCAACATATTTTTTGCGCCGTCGTATATTTAGCCAATAAAAATATTGAATTTTATTAGTAAATATTAACTACTTTACAAAAATATATAAAAAAGAGCCGTCTCGAGATGTTGGGACGCCTCTTTTTATGCCTATATTTTATCATGTCCTAATTACCTGTCAAACAAAATTTTATTATTCAAAAAGAGTATCGTCATCTTTGGCTTCTTCTTCTAAAAGATCTCTAATATAATCAGCTTTGGTTTTATGATGTTTCTCAGTACACACGTCTAAGTAACGATCAATGCGCGGGGTAAGGCGCAAGGTAAATTTAATACTGGCGAGATCATCGGTTTTACGCAAACTCTTATCGTGTAATTCCAAAAAATGTTGTAAACCGCCGGGTAAACTTTTTTCCGTGTAAGAAAAAGTTTTAATGGCCCGAGGAGCCGGACGTCTTTTAATATAAGAAAGCAAAGTGTGCGGAGATTGATTTTTTGCGTACACGCAAAGAGTGGGTTTGTCAGCTAAAATAGCCTGCGCCAAAATAAAATGCAAATCGGGAGTGGGATGAGTAATTTCTAAAATCAACAAGTCCACTTCATCCAAGAAAAAATCCACCCCCACCGGAATTTTTTTTCGTCTTTTCACTTCTCTGGGTGTCAAAATAGAAAGCCGAGCTGATTGGCAAAGCTGTTGCAGTTGTCCGTGGGTTTTGGTGTCGTGTAAATAAATTTTCATACCTTTCTTCTAGCCTTTTTAAACACGCTGATAAACTGCTCGAATAAATCTTTGCCCGCAACTCCCCCGCCGATAAACCAAACAAAAACCGCGGCTACTATTTCACTTTCAAAACGCGGCAAAAGTTTTAGTTTACCCCGATGATAGATATGCCCCACTTTATTGGAAATCAATAAGGTGGGAATATTTTTGGGTATTTGATCCAAAACAGACAAAGAGAATGGCTGTTGCGAACGCAATAACAGCATAGTGGTTTTTTTAGGAAAAGTGATTTTACCGGATAAAAATTTACCATTTATTTCGTGCAAATGCGTGTGGTGAAATTTTGATAAATCCAATTTTGGCAAAATAGCAGAACGCTTGGTGGCAATGGATTTTATTTGGATGCCAAAATCAATACGACCGAATTCTTTATCATCTTGCGGTTTAGCGGGTTTTTTGTTTTTTATGATTTGTTCTTTTTGTTTGCCGGCGCGATAAATATATTTGGGCGGCATAATCTCGGAATTCACAATGGCTAAAACTCCGGCAATGTTACTGCCGGCAACCGAAACAGCATTGGCGATATTGGCGCGTAAGTCCAAATCTGTATATTTGTGATCAGGAGTAGCCTCAGGAGTGGTCATTTTATGTTGACTGCCGGCACTCACAAAAATTATGGGTTTGCCGAGAGCGCCAAAAAGCAAACGTAAAAAATTAGAAGCAAAAGCCAAAGCGCCCGGAGCCACTATCACTACAAAACCATGATAACGCTTCCATTCTATGGCAATGCGTCGCGCCACTTTTAATAAATGGGCAATGCCTGTGGGTACAGGTTCCTTGGAAATTAAAATCGGCGTGATATGGGAAATCATGTCAATTTCAAAACACTCTTTAAACCAACGATTAAAAGAATGTAAATTGGAAATTTTCTGCTGACGGCCGCCGGCGTAAAGTACGGCTATTTCTGATTTTTCTTGAAGTTTTTTCAGCATAAATACAGCCTATACCATCTGTTGGTGTTTTACAAGACGGCTGATAAAAAAGAATAAGCTAATACTGGCAAAAAATTGCGAAAATTACCAAAACATGATACTCTTTTTGGCAATGAATATCAATCCTCATATTTTTAGAGAATATGACATTCGCGGAATAGTGGATCAAGATTTGACTCCGGCATTAGCTTGGGAAATTGGTCGTGCTTTTGGTACTTTAGTCATTAAACGACTACACGGGAAAACCGTAGCCATCGGTTGCGACGTGCGTCAAAGTTCGCCGACTTTAAAAGAGTCTTGTATAACCAGTTTGCGCCAAGCGGGATGCGATGTGGTGGATATTGGTACCACTCTTACTCCGATGATGTACTTTAGTTGCGTTTATTATAAATTTGACGCGGCTTTAAATATTACGGGCTCGCATAACCCCAAAGATCAAAATGGTTTTAAGTTTGCGGCTTTTCCTTTTCGTTCCATTTATGGCGATGACATTCAAGCTCTGGCCGAAATTATTCAAAAACAAAAATATACCAGCGGCCAGGGAACTTTGACCAAAAAAGAAGTAGCCCGAGATTATCTGCGAGAAACCAAAGCGCGTTTGCAAATAACCAAACCGCTAAACTTGGTAATGGATAGCGGTAACGGCACCGCCGGTTTATACGCTCCGGGGCTTTATCGTCAACTTGGCTGTTTGGTGGACGAACTGTATTGCCAAGTAGACAACACTTTTCCGCATCATTTGCCCAATCCTCAAGAAACGGAAAATATGGAAGATTTGCGAAAAAGAGTGCTGGCTATTAAGGCGGATTTGGGAATTGCTTTTGATGGCGATGGCGATCGGGTGGGTATGGTTGATCACCGGGGTAATTTTTATGATGGCGATTTGTTAATGTTGCCTTTAATAGATATGGCGCTCAGGAAACATCCGGGCGCGGCCATTGTGGTGGATGTAAAATCCAGCCAAGTGGTGTTAAACCATGTGCGACAAAAAGGCGGAAAACCTATTTTGGGGCGTACCGGCCCCCCCAACCACAAAGCCAATATGGAAAAATACCACGCGCCTTTGGCCGGCGAAGTGGCCGGACATTATTTTATCACGGACAACCATTGGGGCTTTGATGATGGCTTGTTTGCCGGCGGCAGGATTTTACAAGCCCTGGAAATAAGCCGAAAAACTTTATTTACCTATTTTCAAGACGTACCAAAAATGTTTGCCACTCCGGAAATTAAAATAAGTTGCGCAGATGAGAAAAAATTTAAAATTGTTGAAAAAATAACTCAATATTTTCAAAAAAAATACGAATGCGCGACCATAGACGGGGTGCGCGTAAACTTTTCTCCTACTGCTTGGGGTTTGGTTCGTGCCAGCAATACCACCCCCAACCTTACTTTGCGTTTTGAAGGAAAAACCCCAGCCGAACGTGATTCTGCGCAACAACAAACAATGGCCATTCTCAATCAATTTTTAGATGATCAAAAAAAATAAAATACAAATTATTTGGTTTTTTCCAAAACTCCCCGAGCAATATATTCTTTCATTAAAGACTGATAAGGGATATTTAATGAGTTTGCCTGCTGTTTAATGCGTACTAAAATATATTCAGGAATACGAATAGAAATTGAACGAGAGGTGGGTTTTAATTGCGGAAAAGAAATATCAACCAAATCTTTTGGCTCAAGATAATCTGCTAAATCAATATTAGACCAAAATTTTCTTTCTTGATTTTCGTCTTTTAATTTTTTAATTTTTAATGGCTTTTTCATAAAGATGTTTTTCTTTTTTATTTAGATCTCGCGCCGAAATAATGCGAATTTTATCTTTTCTAATGGTAAAGACTACAAACAATAAACGACTGCGGTTGGTTTTGCCTAAAATAATATATCTTTCTTCCTTTCCAGAATGCAAAACATCATTTAATAACTTTTTTGTGTTATCAAAAAACACTTCTTCACATTCTTGATTATGTACCTGATGACACAACCAATTTTTATCAATATTGCCTTCGTCCCATTCAAATGCCGCTGGTGTTGGTAGAACAATCATATTAATATTGTATATACTAGATTATACATTGTCAAATCGTTTTTCCAAAGAACGCCACATGGCCAATTTAGCTACACCACTTAAACCAAAAGCGTGATAAGGCGTAATGTCACTTTCCGGCAGTAAAATTTTCAAAGTTTTTTCCGTTGTTTCTGCCACCTGATAGCCTTTTCCCAAAAGCGATCCTTCATAAGGTACAAAAGCTTTACCTTTTTGATAACCAGTAGCACTAGCAACGCTAGCTATCATTACCGCGCAAAGCTGACCGGCTTGTACCAGGACGCGCTGTGCCGCTTCTACTAATACTCTATATTCATATGGTCCCACGCGTAAATGAATATCTTTAGGCGAAATGTTTTGAGCAATATCTGAAATTAAAGCTTGGTTAATACCCGCGGTTAACACACTGCTGACTTGTTGCGCATCTGTAAAAAAATCTGAAAAAATATGCACCATGGCCGCCAGACGCGCTGGTAAAAAACCACCACCAAGCCAAAATTCCACTTCTCTGCCACACTCCGGAATAAGTTGTAACTTTTCCATAGTCTGATATACCAAATTATCCGGCATAATATGGGCATGGCCGGCTTCTAAATTGACAAAACCTTTATCATCACCAGAATACATAGTGGCGTTAGTCCCTGTGCCAAACACAAAACCGACCGGCAAATCTCCACCTTTATTTTGAACAGCAACATGTTGAACATCAAAAGCCACAGCTACGGTATCATTAACAATAACCACTGCTCCAACGGATTTTAACCCTTTTTTGATTAAGGCCGCACGCAGAGCTTCCGTGATGGAAGGTTGATCTTCAGGCGCAAGCGTTTCGTCAATATCCGTAATTTGCCAAAATTTTACCAAATTTTTACGATTCAGACGTGCATCAATATCGCCATTTTTTAAAACCATGGTAGTTTGGGGAAAACCGAAAGACACCGCAATAGGTAAATTTGCAACCTCCAGTAAATCGTAAATTTTGGCGACCTTGTAAATTTCAGTAGCAATAATATCAATCAAACTAGCAAGAGTGTGCACGCGTTCTTGTTCTAAGATAGGCCGGATAGACTCTTCACCAAGTTTTACATTACCGTCTTTTTGTTTGGTGGCAACAGTAAATACCCAATTGGTTCCGCCACAGGCGCAAGTGATGACTTTTTGTCCGTCAGGCACTGCAGTTAAACTGTCTTGGCTAATTGGTTTGATACCGGTTGGAAAAGCTAACAAACCGTGGTCGCTTGCGTTTTTTGGTCCCTCTCGTTTAATACCAATCTCGATGGCTTTGGATAAATCATCCATTAATTGATGCAACTCCCTTGCTGTAAAGGCACGAATGCCTATATAGTCTAATTTAGAAATTGTTTCTGTGTATTTTTGTTTAGACATTTTACAAAAAATAAATATTTAATTAAGAGTCACCATTCTGCTATTTATAACATTTTTGTACCAATGTGCACTTCTTTTCCAAACTCTCTTCATTGTTTTTCTATCAACATGAATAAGACCAAAAGAAGAACGTGGTGAATATCCATGATCCCATTCATAATTATCCATTAAAGTCCAAACAAAATAACCTTTAACAGGAACCCCTTTCTTTATAGCATCCTGTACTTGTATAATATGATTATATAAATAATTAATTCTTCGATGATCATCAATTATTTTATCTTTTCCATTCCATTGTGTTTCTTGGGCAAATCCATTTTCTGTTACATAAATTCTTTTTAAACCATGACTTTTATATTGATAGTATATTTGGTTTAAAATATCATAAAGTCCTTGTTGATAAACCGGAGGTATCACAACAGGCCAATCTAAATCATTTGTTATACTTCCGGGCAGAGTGTGCTGCTTAAAACCTAATTCAGATTCGCTATCATACGAAACTATTTGCCCATGGTAATAATTAATTCCTAATGTATAAAGTAAATGGCCTATTTTTATTTTTTCCATATCTCCATCTTCTATGTGCGGTAAATTGTCCCCATATTTTTTCATCATTAACTCTGGATATTTTCCCAAATACATAGCATCCATAAACCAAATATTTCTATTCTCGTCATAATATTTTGCAGCCAAAATATCTTCTTTTTTTTGAGTTAAAGAATAAGATGGATGTAATACCATAACGGTTCCTACTTTTGCATTTTTATCTATACTAAGAATATCTCTACACACAACACCTTGAGCAACCAGCATGTTGTGCATGGCTTGCAAAGTTAATTTTAAACTGTGCTCACCTGGAGCGTGAATACCGTGATAATAAGCCAAAAAAGAGCACACCCAAGGTTCATTTAACAAAAAAAACTCATCAATATACTCTCCTAAATTTTCTACAACTGCTTTAGCATGTTTTTGAAACCAACTAATAGTTTCACGATTAGTCCAACCACCTTTTGCTGCTAAAAATTGAGGCAATTCCCAATGATATAATGTTGTATAAATATGAATATCTTGTTTTTTAAGATAAGAAAAATATTTTTTATACCATTTTAATGCTTCAAAATTTATTGAACCATTTTTTTGTAAAATTCTATTCATCGCAACCGATGTCCTGTAATGCTTTAACCCCATATCCTTCATTATTAGCACATCTTCTTGCCACTTATTGTATCTATCTATACCATGTGCTGGTGTGTCTATGCCTTTATGTACAGAAAAGTATTGCCACATACTTTGTTCAGATTCTTCCATTTTAACATTTGCTTCTCCTATAACTTGTAAATCTGCATCTGAAACACCAAAAATAAAAGATTGAGGGAAATTGTTATCCATATTTAACTATTTAATGTAATTTTTTTTGATGCAACAGCTCCTTGTACGCGGAAATGAAAATCTGGAAATTCTTTGCTTACTCCACCTCTAATGCTTTCGGCAGTGGCCCCATCACGAATGGCACATACAATATTAAAAAGCACATCTGACGAAGCGGTTTGTACGAGACTCAATGCCTTAATCATTTGGTCTTTATGCTGTAAAGCATAAAGAATTTTAGGAATCAAATATTCAGCATTTGGATATTGACCTACATCGTAAATAATTTCATTAGGAACAACACCTAATGAATCATATGCCCTAGCAATCATTGATAAATTTAATGCCCGTTCTGGAGCAGTTTCTGCCATGACTGCTATATCATCTCTTATTTTTTCTGCTGAGTCGATGCCTTTTAAAGCTGCCATTTTTTCTACATCTCCTTCTAGTAGTACATCTGGAGCTAACATGAGCAGAGCTGTCTTGCCTCTTATTGCATCATTAATATTCCCCATTCCACATGCAGATATAACAACATCTAAAGCTTTTTGAACAAGGTCAATATCCATACGCATGCCTAAAACAGCAACATTATGTGGTAATTCTTTTTCAGTATGGATACCTGTAATTCTAAAAAGTTCTTTCAGATAATCTTCTCTTTTCTTATACCCAGTCAATAATAATAGCTTGTCCTCTAATGCATTGCTCTTAGCAGATTCAACAGCAAGTTTTATTAGCTCCTCTGTATATAAATTCGTACTGGTACCTAATTGTAAAGAATAAACATCCAATGCGGTAGGATTATTTTCTAATAATCTCTTAAATAAAGCTGAAATATTCTCACAACCAGCTTCTGTGATTATTCTTACTAAGTGTTTTCTGGCTTGTTCCAGAGTCACATCTTCTGCATGAGCATCTTCTCCAAAAAAAGCAAGCGGTATTCCAACAATTTCTGTTCCTCCCACAAACTTGCCATTTTTTAAATATCCAACTCTTTCTGGAGCTGATGAAGCAATACCTGAAGTTGAATAAAGAGCAATACCATTAAAAGCCGCTTGTATTTTGTTATGCATAAATTCAAGAAAATCAGGTGCTACCCCTGGTAATCCTAGAACATCAAACAATGCCGGTACATCTTGCCCTGCTCTCATTGCTCTACGAATTGTATTAACTACAGATCGTGCCTCCGATCTACCCATAAATACATTTATATCCTCAAATTGACTATAAGTTTTAGTAACTACTTGAACATCAGAACCCATAACATGTGCTAAAGCATTTAAAAACCCAGCATCTTGTTTAGTGTCTGAGTAGATCACAGCTCCTCTTCTAGCATTTCTAAGCAAATCATGCATTAAAGTTTGATTTAAACTCATAAACGCAATTTCGGTTTGAGCAGAATTTGGATCAGATAAATCAAGTGGCAAATGTTCTCCTCCATATCCTTTTTCTGGAGCATAACACCAGCCAGCAGACATATCTACAGGCATACCATCACTTTTATTTTTAGATAATCTAGAAACTGCATCTGGAGTTGGAACAAAATAACCAGTAACATCAGAAGATAGCATTTTTTCTTTGGAAGCTTTAGCTAACATGCTAGCAACTACTTTTGCATGACCAAATCTTTGAGCTAAATATATCATTTTTCTTTTATTTCCAGGCACCTGTTCACGTTCTTGTAGTAAATTACTAACGACTAAAGGAACAACTGCGATTTGAAAACCAACTTCTTCTTCTGATAACTGTCCAGTATTCGGAACTGTTATTAACTGATAATCAATAGGCATTTTCCCTTCCATAGCATCTTGATAATCAACAGGCAATAACTCCGAAGGCACAGAAAAACCATTTGGAGTACCATCTATATGAAATACCCACTGTTTTTGATCTCTCACAGAATATTCACCTGAAAAATCGGCTTTTCCTCCGTACATTCTTTCTGGGTTCATATAAGGATGTGTCTCGAAAAAAACAACCTTGCCAGCCTCACAAAAGACAACATTTTCATCGTCTGGGGCAAACCTATCTAAAAGAATTTTGTCTTCTTTTTTTCCCCCACTACTTGTATCAATAATTGTAACTGCTTTTGGTACTAATACTTCTCTTTTACCATCCATAACATAAACGACTTCAGCAGAAATGTGTTCAGAAAGTTTAATGGTTTCTGACAAATTACTTTTGGTAATCTTTATTTCTAAAGATGCATCACAATTTTTAAATTCAATTTTTTGTGATACTGCTCCATCATAACCATCTTCGATGCTTATTGAATAATAATTATCTACAGAAAATTTCCTTCTCTCATTCTTTTCCCCAGCTATGGGATATCTAGTTTCTAAACCCATAATAATCAAAACATAATTATTAACTGTAGTAAGTTTAGCATAAATTTTAATAAAGATCAATACGACGATCGCTAGTTAAGGGCTTGTAAAAACAGGTTTTCTGAAAGGAGAGGTTTTTCAAAGTGATAGCACATAATTTTGTGTAAAGCCTGATACAACTCTTCCCAGGTGGTTTGCGGCAAGTGCAGTTTTGCGGCCTGAGGAAAATCTTGTTGCAATAAAAAACGCAAAGCCTTGATAGTGGCACCGGACAAAGACAGGGTGTCTTCCCGGCTGTGACAATAGCAACATTCAATGTTCCATAATTGATAGTTGAGCTTACTCCCCTGTTCGGTGGTGGGTTTTTTGCACGCGTGACACTGATACAGCTCTAAAGAATGGCCGACGAGACCAAACAACTGCACAATGGCCGCGTAGAACGCCAACAAATGAGGATCATTTTCATTGAGCCACTGCAAAACTCGGTTAACATAAAGAAAAAGCTCTTTGTCCGCTTGGCGTTCTGGTGTCAGACGATCCACAATTTCTCCGAAAAAGTTCGCGCAAGCCATAGGCAATAAAGAATGGCGTAATTTGACGTTGCCGAAAATAATGTTACTGCCGGCTACAATATCAATGGTTTTAGAACGAGCGATAAAAAAATCCGCGTGAATAAACGGCTCTAAACTGCCGGCAAGTTTAGCGGTAATTTTGCGAGCCGAAATGGCGCGCGTGGTGATTTTGCCAAAATCACGCGTTAAAATCCGCACCATGCGATCTTGCTCTTTGTAATCCCAGCGTTTTAAAATAATACCCTCGGTTTTGTAAGTTTGAGCCATATCTCATCTAAAATGAAATAGAAGCTTCTTCACCGTCTAATTTTAGAGAATGTTCTTGCGCGTCATTCGTTAAAGTAACGGATTTAGCCAAAACGCCTGTTTTATAATCAGTTTCATATTTTTGGAACATTTGTTTGACCAAGGTGCTGTTCGTAGATAGCTTAATATCAATTTTGTCGTTAATGGTAAGTTGAGCTTTTTTGCGCAAAGAATTGGTTTGGCGGATGAGCTCGCGCAATAAGCCCTCTAGTTTCAATTCTTCGGAAATTTCTGTATCCAAGACAAATTCCTGACCGAATTTAATTTCTTTGACATTCAGTTCTTCGCGTAAAATTTCTTGATATTCTGCACCAAGCTCTTGGCCTGTAATGGTTAAAGATGGCAAAGGTTGGCGCACTTTAATGCCTGTTTTGGCGCGCAGGGCTAAGGCTTTTTCGATTATTTCGCGGATAGTTTGTATGTTTTTTAAAATATTCTTGGACAGATCATGATCTGTCCCTACACCTGTTGTTGACAACTCGTCGGCGGTTGGCCAATCGCAAAGATGCACGGAAATGGGATCATCGGCATGACGTAGATCTTGCCAAATCCGTTCGGTAATGAAAGGAATAATTGGTGCGGCCATTTTTACAAAAGTTCGCAATACCAAATCCAATGTATGTAAAACTTCTTGCTTATCACGCTCATCACTGCCCTTAACCCGGCCGCGAATACGGCGCACATACCAAGTGGAAAGCTCTTGCACGAAATTAAGCAGAGGTCGCGTGGCTTTTATCACCTCATAAGCGTCCATGCCATCTGTTACAGCTAACAACGTCATCTGTAGCTCCGTTAAAATCCACTTGTCCATAATATTGGTAAACTGCGGCTGATAGCTTTCATCTTTTTTATCTTTGAACATCTGATAAAAAGAATTAACGTTGGCCAGCGTAATTAACAGTTTTTTACTAATTTCATCAACTGCTTTTTCCGAAAAATTAACACTTTCGCCGCTCATCACCGGCGTGCTCATCAAATAATAACGCAAAGCATCCACGCCGTAATTATCAATAAGTTTCCACGGATCTGGATAATTTTTTTTGCTTTTGCTCATTTTACTGCCGTCTTCAGCCATAATCGTGCCGGTCATTACCACATTTTCAAACGGCGGTTTATCAAACAAAATCGTTCCCATAACGTGCATCACATAAAACCAGGCCCGGGTTTGCGCCACATATTCGGCCACGAATTGCGCGGGAAAATTTTTATTAAACCACTCTTTATTGGCAAAAGGATAATGTTGCGCCGCAAACGGCATGCTGGCTGACTCCACCCAACAATCCACTACTTCCGGAATGCGAGAAGCCTCCTGGCCGCATTTGGAACAGTTAATCTTGATTGGGTCAATGCTGTGTTTGTGCATATCTAAATCATCAGTAACTTGACTGCTGTTAACGGCCTTTTCTTTTAATTCTTGCTTAGAGCCTATTACTTCCAATTGTCCGCACTGGCATTTCCAAATAGGCAGAGGGGTGGCCCAATAACGATTGCGGGAAATATTCCAATCTGGTGCGCTTTCCAAACCCTTTAAGAATCGGCCGTGCTTAATGTGCTGAGGCACCCAATTGATATTTTCATTTAATTCTTTCAGGCGTTCTTTTATTTTTTGCACGTTGATAAACCAAGCGGGAATGGCGTTATAAAACAAAGGTGTTTCACAACGATAACAATGGGGGTAGCTGTGCGTGTAATTGTCGGTATGATAAAGCAAACCGCGCTTGGTTAAGTCGGTAATCACCTGAGGATTAACTTTTTTAAAATACTGATTGGCAAACTGCGGAACATTATCTTTAAATTTTCCAACTTCATCAACTGTGGGCAACATAGGCAGATCAAGCTGTAAGCCTAAATTATAATCATCTTCACCATAAATTACGGCTGTATGCACAATGCCACTGCCATCTTCGGTGCTAACAAAATCAGCCGCGGCCACATAATGGCTCTTTTTACCCAACTCTTTTAAGCCCTGCACTTCGTAAAGCGGTTCATATTCTTGGTTCACCAAATCCATGCCCCGCATTTCTTTGATCACTTCATAATCTCCTGTTAAAACTTCCAAGCGATCTTTGGCTAAAATATATTCTTCGTTATTTTGACGAACTTGCACATAATCGATTTTCGCTCCCACTGCCAAAGCTACGTTGCCGGGTAAAGTCCAGGGGGTGGTGGTCCAGGCGATAAAATATAAATTTTCTTGGCCGCGCACTTTGAATTTTACAAAAACAGCCGGTTCAGTTACGTCTTTATAACTATTGTCCATCGCCACTTCAAAATTGGAAATCGGGGTTTCACAACGAGAACAGTACAGCAAAACTTTACGGCCTTCATATAAAAGCCCTTTTTCATACACCTGCTTTAACCCCCACCATACAGATTCAATGTACGAGTTATCCATGGTTTTATAGGAATTTTCAAAATCAACCCAGCGACCCATGCGCTTGACCATCTTCCCCCACTCGCCTGCAAATTCAAGCACCTTACTGCGACAAAATTCGTTAAACTTGGCCACGCCAATTTCTTCAATTTGTTTTTTTCCGGAAATTTTCAACTCTTTTTCCGCAATATTTTCAATCGGCAAGCCGTGGCAGTCCCAACCCCAGCGACGTTCTACGCGATAACCTTTCATGGTGAAATAACGCGGCACCACGTCTTTGATGGTCGAGCTTAAAATATGACCGTAGTGCGGTAAGCCGGTGGCAAAAGGCGGACCATCATAAAAAACATACTGTTTAGCGGCAGGTCTTTGCTGAACCGATTTTTCAAAACAGTGATTTTCTTCCCAAAATTTTACTATTTCCTCTTCACTTTGCGCGAATTTTGATTTTTTTTGTTGATTGTTATTTTGTGACATAAAAATAGTCTAATATCATTAAACTATACAAAACATAGCACTTTTTGTTACCCAGCGCAAACTTAACCACTCACTAAGTCACTTAAAAAAATAACTATTAGTGCCAAGTTGGTTTAAATTTACGATCCGACTGTCTTCTTTTTTGTTTTGTTTCAGTTAGATGTTTTTTTAATGCCTTTCTGGCTTCCGTGACAGCCATGCTCAGCTCAGGAATTGGCATTTCCGGAAATAATCGACGAATTTCTTTAGTAATTTCATTCGCTGCTTTTAAATTATCAATAACCATCTCATCAGCCGCCTGGTTTCCCGCTTCTATGTCTTCCGGTTTTTCATCTTCTTCATAAGAAAGATATTCAGCTTCTTGTTCGTCTGTTAATTGTGAACCCCCTGTATCCTGATACAATATATTAGCTTCATCTGGTGTTAATTCACTACAAACAACAGCGTTCACACTTTTGGCAACATACTCTAAAAATATTCCTTGTAAAGTTAAATTTTTATCTTTTTGCAAAATACTATTTAATGCTTCCAGTATTTCGACGTTTTCTCCTGTTTTCACAAATTGTCTTACGTCAGCAATATGTTTCCACAATGCTTTTTGATTATCATCATCTGTACTTGTTTCCTTAACCAGGCGTTGACGTAAAGGTGGCTCATAAATTTCTGTCAGAACTGTGCGTACCACTTTTTTTTGGGCTTCAGAAAAACTCTGATATTCTTCAAGAATACTCATAAATTTTTTAATTTTAATGGATAATTACTATAATAATAGCAAAAAAAATGGCAAATGTCAAATCCTTTTTATAAACGAAATGTTGCGGTCGGTTTTGGTGCAACCCTTGCGAACAGAATAAAACGAAGCGGTTTCATAAGTACAAGTGCGCATAACCTCTATGTTGCGCTCCGGAATGCCCACTTCCAAACATTGCTCAACATTGGCCTGCCATAAATCTACGCTATACTGATTGTCCCCCACTTCTTGTACTAAGCTGGCACTAAATTGACGAGCCACCTCCTTGCCTACCACAAAACAGTTAGGACAAATCGCCGGCCCAATGCCAACTAAAATATTAAACGGCTTCATGCGTAAAAACTCCAAAGTTTTACGGGTAATTTCCAAAGCAGTACCGCGCCAACCAGCGTGAATAGCCCCGATAATATTGGCGTGCGGTTCAAAAAATAAAATCGGTACGCAATCCGCGGTTTTAAGGCCAAGAGCAATACCGTTCTCTTTACTTACCAAGGCATCAGTATTTTTAATAACTCCTGCGGTTTGTTTAGTAACCCATACAGCTTTATCTTTGTGGGTTTGTTCGCCATAAACAACCCCTTGAGGAACTTTATCCCCTTTTTCCATAATACCGTGCTCAACATTGGCAAATTTTGCAAAAATATTAAACTTTAACATAGTCTATTTATATACCTTTTAACTGCTCTTGACAAAATTTGTCAGATCATTAAAGTGTGGGCACATGAGGTAGCGGTGGCGGATTTTCTCACAGTAGACCCCCAGAATCTGCCAGCCGCTATCTCTCTCTAT
>MHKJ01000016.1:0-6078 GCA_001818355.1 Candidatus Kerfeldbacteria bacterium RIFOXYC2_FULL_38_9
AGAAGCATGTTTTACATCTGAGTATTGTTGGTCTTTATATATTGCCTTTAATAATTTTTTTTGATAATTTTCAAAATAGATTTTTCTTCTATCTTTTAATTTAAATAGCATTGGCAAAGTTATATATTTAAAATGTAATTGATTGCAATTTTTACCTCCCAAAACAAATAATTTAAAATGATAATTATTCATTTTATATAGATCTATAATCTTATTTATACTACCAAATGAATATTGTCTAAAACCATGTAATAAGTATATGTGTAAACAGGATGTACTAGGAAATAAATGAACTTGAATAAATTTTTTATTTTGATTTTGTAAAAAATCTCTTACTTGTTGAAAATAATCTAAATCATAATCAATGTGTTCAAGTGCTGATTGGGTCATAAAAAAATTAGTTTTATCTGGTATATATTTTGCAAAATTAAAACCATTAAATTTAGAAAAAGAAATATTTTTTTCAGTAATTTTTTGCCAATTTTCATTAAAAAACTTATCAATACCAAAATAACTATCAATAATATTATTACTAAAAATTTGTAATTTTTTTGCATAACTACCAGATCCACAACCGGTATCAAATATATTAATTTCACCAAGCTCTTCTTTCAGTTTAGTCCATGGTAAGCTTTTCCAAAAAAAATTAGAAAAAAACCGTGACGGAGAATCTTTAAAAAAAGATTTATCAATATTTTCCAAATTCTTTATTTGAAAAAAATCAATCTCACAATTAAGTTTTTCTTTTTTTAAATTATAAAAAAAATTGTTAAAAAAATATAAAAATTTATTTTTGTAAGATAAACTAATATCTGCGTTTAATTTATTAGGAGATGTACTTTGACGAAGAAACATTGAATCATGTTGCATAAATATATTATTTCTTTTTTAATACCATGGCAAAAAGCCAAAAAAAATTATTTACTGGGGTCTTGGCTAAAAGACAATCTATTTTATAAAAAAAACTATTAATTTTATACAAAGTATTTGTTAAAAATTTTATTCTATTAATTTTTGTAACTTTTACAAAAACTCCTAAAAAAAGAGTAAGAAAAAAACAATATTGCAAAGCGATCAGTTCATACTTTTTTTGATAATGCTTTTTAAAATCTCTCATTAAAAATGGCTGCTCACCAGGAGTGTGGTTCTGACTAGGAAAAAACCTGCGTCCTAAAACAAGCAATGGATTCAAGCGCAATGGTTCACAATAAACAAAAATATTGCCTTCATCTTTTAAAGTATAATGCAAATGATCAAATAATTCATCCAGATCTTTTGGCACATGGTGTAAAATAGCCGAACAAAACACAGCATCATAATAACCTTCGGGATAATTATATGTTGTAATATCACCAATCATAGCTTGAACATGGGAATATTTTGCTTTTATATTTTCTATTTGTCTTTCAGAAATATCAATAGCTGTAATATCATTAGTATATTTAATACAAAAATCAATATTGTTTCTAGCTGCTCCTAATATCAATATTTTTTTATCTTTTAAATATATATTAGCCCATTCATCTCTTTTTTTATTATATTGCTCACTTATTTTGTTTAATAAATTAGAGTCCCAAAAAAAACCCCACTTCTTTGTGCCTCCCTTAACTTTCTCTTTATTATATATTTCTTTTTCTATTAAATACTCTTTGCGCATAATTCTATTTATTCTTATAATAATCTTGATACCAGCTGACAAACTTTTTTATTCCTGATTGGATATCGGTTTTTGGTTGGTAGTCCAATAATTTTTTGGCCTTACTAATATTAGCATAAGTCTTTTCCACATCTCCTTGTTGTAAAGACAGCATTTGTTTTTGCGCTTTCTTTCCCAACGCTTTTTCTATACACTCAATAAAATACATCAATTCCACCGGCTGATTATTGCCCAAATTGATAACTTCGTAAGGATAGGCTTTATCCAAAGATTTTACCACCCCGTCCACAATATCATCAATATACGTAAAATCTCGGCTGTGCCGGCCGTTATTGTATATTTCAATAGGCTGATTTTGCGCAATTAAACGCGTAAATTTGAACAAAGCCATATCCGGACGCCCCCACGGCCCGTAGACCGTGAAAAACCGCAATCCGGTGCAATTTAAGCCATACAGATGATGATAGGTGTAGGCCATCAATTCGTTTGCCCTTTTGGTGGCCGCATACAAAGAAATAGGATGGTCAACCGCATCTGTTTCCGAAAACGGCACTTTGGTATTACCGCCGTATACAGAAGAAGAGGAAGCAAAAATAAAATCCTTTATTTGATAATGCCTGGCCATTTCTAAAAGATTAAGGGTGCCCTTTAAATTTGTCTCCTGATAAACAAAAGGATTGGTGATAGAATAGCGTACTCCAGCCTGGGCGCCCAAATGGCAAATCTTGTCTATTTTTTCATTTTTAAAAACTTGTTCCAAAGACGCTAGATCGCTAAAATCAATTTCAGATAACTTAAAATTGGCAAATTTTTCTAAAATAGCATTGCGGTCTCTTTTAAGCTGGGGATCGTAATAATCATTAAAATTATCAACACCAATCACTTCATCTCCCCTTTTTAAGAGTGCTTGACTGGTGTGAAACCCAATAAAACCGGCGGAACCGGTAACTAATATTTTCATGGAAGTTTTGATCTAATTTTTTTAAAAAATCCCATCAAACGCTTACTTCTTTTTAAAAGTAAAACATCAGCCGCTAATATGATTAACAACAAAATTTCCAAAAATACGTTAAGAGCGTTAATAGGCACCTTGATTAAATTAAAAAGAAATACCAACAAAGGTACGGTAGCCAATGATAAAGCCAGGCTTAAAACAATTCTTTCCAAATGATCTATTTCTTTTCTTTCAAAAAAAACAAAAGTAAATAAAAAACCCGGTAAAAATAAAACATAAATAGACCCAAAAATTATTCTTATGATTTGTAAAAAAAGCATCATACTGACAATATTATAACATTTTTTTAAGATATGGCCAAAATGGCCGATAATACACCAAATCAATCCTGTTCACTCGACATTCTCCATTGACCAAAAACTGCATATTTAAGGTATTATTTGTTAAATTTTCCAAATCTTCAGACCCAAGAGTTAATTGATAAACAGAATTATCAAGAGGTTTTTCCGGATTGTTTAAAAAAGCTAAATAATCAGGGGTGGCGCGAAAAACCACATAACGAATGTGCTGTAAGTGCTGAACTTTATCTTTGGCATCATCTTCAGTGTTGTCTTCAGTAATTTCGGCCATTTCTTCCTCTTTAGTAACAGCAGACGCTATTTGATCGTCGGCAATAATTTGATGCAAGGCTGAATCATCCATAATATTTTTTTGCAAAACTTTGAAGGCCTCCAAAGGAAAAACAGCCGGGTAAAAAATTGTATTGGGCACATAACTGTATAAAGAAAAATCCGCTCTTTCGGCTTTAACTTGTAAAAGAGGCATTGTTGAATTATTTTCCTCCTGTTTTTTTGGTTTTTCTTTTTGATAAACTATTTTCTCTTTTAAAGGCAAACTGATGGTATCGTTGTTAATTTTCACATCTTGCACTCCTCCGCCATGAAAAGTATATAAATTTAAACTGTCGCTAAAAACATAAACATCAAGGGGTATTTTCGGATTATTGATAACCAAGCCGTCCGTAATAATAAAAACATTGTGGGTGGCAATGTGTGATAAAGTAACGTCATTATCGTGTTTTAACTGCAAAGTATAAGAGCCGGGCAACAAACCTTCTTGATAAATATCTATCAAATCATCAGCATTTTTGGAGTCTTGCGTAAATTCGGTAACGCCATCTTTAACCACTCCGGTAGAACGCGGGTTTAATTGCTCTTTGGATATTTGCGGATTTATTAAATAAGCTCCAAATCCCACATGAACTCCAACATTTTCAGTTTCTTCCCCTATTTTTTGCGCATAATTTATTTTTAAATCTAAAATGCCGTCTTTTCCAACACACACTCTTAAAGTATGCTCGCCGCGCAGAGGCAAATCCAAATCATTAAAATACTTACCCCCCATACTGGCCGCTACTTGCGAGGCTAAATACTTATCCAACACATCCGGCGTTCTATACAGGACTGTTTCTTCTTTGCGGTTAGCTAAAAGATCTTCTAAATCAGTTGGGGTGGCGGCCTGCGGATCATAAAGCACGGCATAATCATCAATTTCTTTAACATTCCAATGCAGGGCTGTAAATTCCGGGTTACTGGCTATATAATATTTTTTTAACTGATCTTTGGCTTGATAACCAAAAGTAAAACTTTTACCGGGGTTATCAGCTAAAACCTTTAAATCAAGCTGGGCGGTACCTGGCGGAATGACCAGGTCGGTTACAGCGGATCCTCCTCTAATTTCTTGAAACGCTTGCTTGGTTTTTATGTCTTGCCAAGCAGGAGTAGCGCCACCTTGTAAATAAGAAATAAAGTGATTGGCCTTAAGAAAATCAAAACTGACTTTTAATTTTCCTAAAAAAATAAAATGAAAATTTAAAATCCATAAGAAAAAAACGGCTATGCCCAAACCCAAAAAAACTCGAAAGATAAAATAAATTTTTTGTTCTTTTTGAGTAGTGATCATTTATTTAATTAGTTGTCTAAGATAGATATAGCAAACCAAAATAATTCCAGCCATGCCAAAATAATGCAAATTATACATTATTACCAAATTCATTCCTTGGCTTGCCAGGATATCAAACAACAGCGCCAAAACATAACAACAAAACAAAGCATAACCGAAACTAAGATAATATTTTTCTTTTCTCATGCTTTATAAAATTACTTTTATAGTTTATAATAAAATTATGTTGCTGGCAAATAATAAAAAACAATTTTGGTTAATAAGTATTTTTCTTATTTTAATTATTGCCATTCTGCTTTTTTCTTTCGGACTTGCCGGCTTTAATATTACCTCCCCGGATAGCCCCGGTTTGTGGTGCGGCGCAAAATCCCTAATAGAAACCGGGGAATTTTCCGATGGTAGCGCCACCACCGTTGGTTTTAGCAGTTGCTGGCCGGCTAGTGTTTATCCTGCCTATCAACTGTTAGTAGCCACGCTGGCCTGGCCGTTTTCCAGCAACAGCATTGGGTTAATTATTGTGCTTACCAGTATTTTGGTAGCGGCTATCAACATTTTTTTAATTACCGATATTGCCCGCCTGATTTGGCAAAATAAATACATTACCACCACCACTCTCATCCTTAGCGCTACCTCTCTTTCCCTGGCTTACGCTCTTGTTTTAACGCCGCACAATCTCTTTGGTTATTGTTTTTTGCTTTTGGGTTTTAGGCAACTGGTGCGTTATTTGCAAACAGATAAAATAATATGCCTCTTTTTTGCTTGCCTGATAGCCGTGCCTCTCTACTTTTTTCATCAGTTATCTTTTTTTGTTTATGTGATTAGCAGTATGCTTTTTTTCTTGTCAGCACCCAAAAATATTTTTATAAAAATAAGCGGAGGTCTGGTCGGTATTATTGGTTTAGTCTTTTTATCCGGATTTTATTTTCAACAGTGGAATATTTTTAAATTTTTGAACAGCTTTAACCCACCGGATCCGCAAAACTTGGAAATCCATCCTATTTTTGATCATCCGGCGGTTTTAGGATATTTTTTGGTGCTTTTTGGTGTTGCCGGTTTTATTCTATTATGGCGCTCTCAGAAAAATAAAAAAATCCCCCTTTTGTTGCTTTCCTTTATTGTTGCTCCTTTTGTTTTTACTTTAACCCCATATTTTTGGATGCAGATGGTGCCGTTTCGTTTTTTATTTTTTTTATGGATTCCCCTCACCTTGCTGGCTAGCTATGGTTTTTATCATTTTGCCCGATTTATCCAAACTCACCTGCCTCAATGGAACATGACCATCTTGTTCATAGTCTTGTTTTTAGCCGGCGGCGCTCATGTTCTGGTTTTTGATTATCACAATTTTAAAGCTTATACCAAGCCCTATTTATTAGATTCCGAAACCAAAGATGCTTTTAAATATTTGCAAGCACACACCGCTAAACAAGACCACATTCTAGCTCTATACTATAATTATCATAATCCCGCTATTTCAATTCCCAGTTTTTCTTCTGCTGATATTAAA
>MHKJ01000016.1:6090-11325 GCA_001818355.1 Candidatus Kerfeldbacteria bacterium RIFOXYC2_FULL_38_9
AATTTAAAAACGGCAAAAAAATTCACAAAAATTTTCCAAAATCCTCAGCGAGCGGAAACCAAATTTTATCAAGAAATAGAATCTATTAAAAACAAAAATCAGGCTCAAGCTTTTCTTGATAAATATCAAATTAACTGGCTAATTTTTTGGCCGGAAAATATGGACGCTAATTTTGTGCCTTATTTAATTCCTGTGAACAAACCGGTTTTTGAAAATAAAAAAATAATTATCTATGACCTTAAACCATAATTTCAAAAAAAACATTATGGCACGTTTACTGCTTTTCTGCTTTCTTTCTTTAGTTGTTACCATTGTCTTGCAAGCTCTGCATCCTTTGCGCCTGCAATTTTTAGGTGATACTTATGTGGATCATATTTTGGGCTATGATAGAAACATCGCTCTCTTTTTTAATTTTGCTGTTTCTTCGGTGATTATCAATATTTGGGCGCTTTTTGTTCCAAAAACCAAAAACATTGACTTTTCTGAAAAAAAATAACAAAATACGGTGTATGAAATATTCCGTCATTGTTCCTGTTTATAACGAACAGGACAACGTAAAAAAATTACACCAAGATATTGTCACTACTATGAGCGGCCTTGATGATGATTATGAAATAATTTTTGTAGATGACGGCAGTAGCGATGATACTGTAACACGTTTGCAAGAGCTTTCGCGGCTTTCGATTATTCAGTTACGCAAAAACTTTGGACAAACCGCGGCTTTGGACGCGGGCATTAAACTGGCGCAAGGCGAGTACATTATTACCCTTGACGGCGACGGCCAAAACCCGCCCTCAGAAATACCAAAACTTATCAAAACCAGACAAGATGGCGATTATGATGTAGTTTCCGGTTGGCGCGCTCAAAGACAAGATCCGTTGATGAAAAAATTTGTCTCCCGCGGCGCCAATGTTTTAAGAAAACTGCTGATCGATGATGGCATTCATGACAGCGGCTGTTCTTTAAAAATTTATAAAAAAGCCTGCTTTGACCAGTTGGACTTGTATGGCGAAATGCATCGTTTTATTCCGGCAATTTTAAAATTAAAAGGATATACCGTAGGCGAAGTAATGGTTAAACATCAAGCGCGCACCAGCGGCATTTCTAAATACAACTGGAAGCGCACCATTAAAGGATTTTTGGATATGATTGGCGTTTGGTTTTGGAAAAAATACGCAACCAGGCCTTTGCATTTATTCGGCGGCATCGGCATGCTGGCTATTTTGATCTCTTTTATTTTATTTCTATTTGTAGTTTATCAAAAAATTATTTTACACATCGACCTTTCCAATTCCATTTTAACCGAAATCACCTTTTTTGTTTTCATCATCGGCATTATTCTGGTAATTTTCGGTTTAATGAGCGATATGCTCTCTAAGTTGTATTTCGGCACCTCCAAAGACCGGGCGTACTCTATTAAAAAAATAACCAAAAAATAGCCTAACCGTTTTTTAAATAATCTTTTACTCCCTCAGAAAAAGAATATTGCGCCTGCCAACCCAGTACAGTCTGCGCCTTTTTGGCATCAAGGCTGGAACGTAAGATTTCTCCCGGTCTTACCGCCTCATATTTTACCTGAGCGAGATTAGCAAAGTATTTTTTTAATTCATCATAAACTTGTTGATCGGTAATCTCTTGGCCTACACCCAAATTTAAAGTTACATTTTTCCCTTTGGTTAATCCCAACACATTAGCCGTTACCACATCTTTGACATAAACATAATCGCGGGTTTTTGTACCGTCGCCAAAAATAATCGGACTTTTATGCTCTCTTAACAGCTCGGAAAAAATAGCCAGCACTCCGGCCTCGCCGTGGGTATCCTGGCGCGGGCCGTAAATATTGGCATAACGGAAAATCAAATATTCAAAATGATTTACTCGCGCGTAATACTTAATCGCCTCTTCTCCCAACAATTTAGAAAGTCCGTAAGGAGATTCCGGCCGCGGCGCTACTTCTTCGGCAATAGGATATTTATCAACTCCACTGTAAATGGCGCCGCCCGTGGAAGAAAATATAAATTTACGAACTTTATTTTCGGAAGCGGCCACCAGTAAATTGATAGTGCCCGCGACATTAATATCCACAGTTTCCTTGGGATTGCTAACAGACTCTACCACATTGATAAAAGCGGCATGATGATTGATAACCTCTGGTTTTTCTTTTTGAATAATCTCTTTCATTTTAGGCATGTCCCGAATGTCTGCTTGGTAAAACACCGCTTTCTGAGGCAAGTTTTTTTTAAAACCATGATACAGATTATCCACAATTACTACCTCATGACCTAAACGCAAATATTGTTCAGCAATATTGGAAGCAATAAACCCGGCGCCACCGGTAATAAGAATTTTCATAATTTATTTGATTTATAAGTTAAAACAAGATATAACAACTATATATTTTACCTTAAAACCCGATAAAAAATCAACTTTCGTGAATACCCTACCTAATCAGGCCATAATTTTGTGCGGGGGCTTGGGCACCAGATTGCGGCCATTAACTAAAACCACGCCCAAACCCATGGTGTTAATTGAAGATCGTCCTTTTTTAGAGCACCAAATAAATTACCTGAAAACTTTTGGTATTACTAATATTGTGCTGGCCACCGGTTATTTGCATGAAAAAATAGAAAAACATTTCGGACAACAAGTGCAATATTCCCGCGAAGAAAAAAAACTGGGAACAGCCGGGGCTTTAAAAAATGCCGAAAAATTATTAAACGAAAATTTTTTAGTTTGCAACGGAGATACTTTTTTCAAACTCAACTATCAAAAATTTTTACAATTTCATCAAACCAAAAACTCCGCCTGCACTTTAGCTTTAAAAACAGTCAACAATACGCAATCTGCCGGTTTTGTGCAAATTTCTCCGGAACAAAAAATTATCAATTTTGCGGAAAAAAATCCCCAACTGCAAAAAGGCTTAATCAGTGCCGGCATTTATGTGATGCAAAAAACAATTCTTAAATTGATCCCTGAAAATCAAGAATGCTCTTTAGAATACGAAATTTTTCCGAAACTTTTAAACCAAATGTACGGTTTTGTGGATTCTGGCTTTTTTATTGACATCGGCACTTTTAATAATTACCATAAATTTAAAAAAGAATTTACCTCCATTTTTTATGACTAAAATTGTAAAATCACGCGCTCCCGTGCGCATCAGTTTCGGCGGCGGCGGTACAGATGTCAGCCCTTATACCGAAGAATACGGCGGAGCCGTGGTTAATGCCGCCATAAATAAATACGCTTTTTGCACCTTAAAACTACGAACCGATCAAAAAATTATTATCACCTCAGACGACTTTGAACAAACTTTAACCCTAGAAAACAAAGACGCCCTGATTTATGATGGAAATTTGGACGTAATAAAAGCGGTAATAAAAAAAATGCACAAATATAAGTGCGGTTTGGAAATAAGAACCCGCTGTGAAGTGGCTCCGCGTTCGGGTTTGGGAAGTTCAGCCGCGGTTTTTGCCAGCCTTATCGGCGCTTTTAATCATTTGGAAAAAGAATATCGCTTAGACGATTACGCTTTAGCCGAACTGGCTTATGACTTGGAACGGCGCGAATTAAAAAACTTAGGCGGACGCCAAGATCAGTACGCCGCTATTTTTGGCAATATCAATTTTTTGGAATTTAAAGGAAATGATTTTGTGCGCGTGCATCCTTTAAAATTAAAAAACGACGATCTTTATGAACTGGAAAGCAATTTACTGCTTTTGAATATCGGCTCGCGACAAGAATCCGGCGCCATTATTGAAGAGCAAACTAAAAACGCTAAGAGTGATAAAAAAACTTTAGAAGCCATGCATAAAACCAAAATTTTGGCGCAAGAAATAAAATACAGCTTACTGCGCGGAAATTTGACAGAGTTTGGCCAACTTTTAAATCAGGGCTGGCAGTTGAAAAAAATGTTTTCTGCTAAAATTTCCAATGAAAAAATTGACCACCTGTATCAAGAAATGAAAAAACTAGGAGCCTGGGGTGGAAAAATTACTGGCGCTGGCGGCGGCGGACATTTAATTGTGTATTGCCGGCCTTTTGCCAAACCTAAAATAGTCAAAAGAGCGGAAGAGCTTGGGGCCGTATATGTACCTTTTAACTTTGATATGTTAGGATTAACCACCTGGGAAATAAACGAATAAACTATGCAAAACAACCGATACGAAAAAATAATCAACACTTTTAAAAATCAACATCTTGCGGTAATTGGCGATATTATGCTGGATAATTTTATTTACGGCGATGTAGAAAGAATTTCTCCCGAGGCTCCGGTGCCAGTGGTAAAAATGGAAAAAGAACTGCTGGTTTGCGGCGGAGCGGGGAATGTGGCAATTAATATTTCCGAACTTAAAGCACAGGTCTCTTTGTTGGGTGTTGTAGGCGCGGATTTGGACGGAAAACAGTTAAAACAGATTCTTAAAAAAAAGCACCTTAAGCAAGACGGGGTGTGTACTGTTAGGGATCGTCCCACTATTAAAAAAACCCGCATTGTGGCGCGCGGCCAACAAATTGTGCGAGTGGATCAAGAAGAAAATAAACCTTTGGATAAAAAAATTACTGCCCAGCTTTTACAGCAAATTAAAAAAAATATCGCCAACTGGAACGCTATTGTAATTTCTGACTATAACAAAGGCGTAGTAACTCAAGAGTTGATGGCTGGTTTGCAAAAGATTTGCCAAAATAAAAAAATTCCTCTTATCGGCGATACTAAACCGCAACAACACGATTTATTTAAAAATGTTACCCTTATTGCCCCTAATAAACACGAGGCCTTGCTGATGAGTAACAAAAAAACCGTAAAGCAAGCCGGACTGGCCTTGCAAAAAAAACTGCATTGCGCCGTACTGATAACCCAGGGTGCAGACGGTATGATGCTGTTTTCCAAAAACAAAATCACCAATTTTCCCGTTACTCAGCAAGAGGTTTATGATGTGGTAGGCGCCGGAGATACGGTAGTAAGCAGTCTGGCTTTGGCTTTGGGCGCGGGCGCGGATTTGGCCACTGCCACTATAATTGCCAATCATGCCGCTGGCGTGGCTGTTAGTAAAATCGGCACCGCAACCGTTTCCACGGCAGAACTAATTACTTCCTTAAAAAATGAAAAATAAAAAAATTATCTCCCAAAAACAAGCCGCGCTACTTTTGGCGAAACTGAAAAAAAACGGAAAAAAAATAGTTGCCTTAAGCGGCAGTTTTGATTTGCTGCACAGCGGCCATGTTGTCTCTTTAAGCGAA
>MHKJ01000017.1:0-4213 GCA_001818355.1 Candidatus Kerfeldbacteria bacterium RIFOXYC2_FULL_38_9
TGATTTAATCATCAGCATTGGCGGCGGCCGGGTGCTGGATGTGGGAAAATACGCCGCCACTAAAGCGCGCGTTAATTATATTTCCGTACCCACCACCCCCAGCAACGACGGTATTTGTTCACCTGTTTCCGTACTCAAAAATGAAGATGGTAAAACCGGCAGTTTAAGCGTCAACATGCCCATTGGCGTACTGGTTGATACCCAAATGCTCGTTAATGCTCCGGCACAAAATATCCGCGCGGGCATCGGCGATCTTATTTCCAATTTTTCCGCTATTTCTGATTGGAAACTCGCTTACGCCCAAGGCAAAGAAGATATGGACGATTTTGCGGCTTCTATTGCTTATTCTGCCACCGAGCTTATTTATCAAACTTGCCGCGGCCTAACGCTTAATCTGCGCAATGAAGAATTTTTGGCTAAACTCACTCACGGTCTGATTCTGGCGGGCATTGCCATGAATATTGCCGGCAATTCCCGGCCTTGTTCCGGTTCGGAACACGAAATTTCTCATGCCATTGATTTACTTTTTCCGGGAAAATCCATGCATGGATTGCAGGTTGCTTTTGGTACAGTTTATGCGGATTTTTTGAGAAAAAAAGATATTACTGTTTTAATCGGATTTTTAAAATCTGTCGAATTGCCTTTTACTTATGTGGAGCTCAATTTAACAGAAGATGAAATTATTCAGGCCATTCTTAAAGCGCCGGCAACCAGACCGGAACGTTATACTATTTTGGAACACTTAAATATGAATGAAGCAACCGTGCGCCGATCAATTCAAGAATATACCGAATATGTTGAACAATACCGCTAAGTATAAATACAAAATAAGCGCGCCTTATACTTCTCCGCGTGAAGTTATAAAAAAAGAAGACGGTTTTTTGGCTTATTGGTTTACAGCTCAACTGGCCAATTGGACCGTGCGTTTTACTTGCCGCTTTTTGCCAACGCTTACCCCAAATTGGTTTACCGCCGGCTCTTTAATATTAGGCCTGGTGACGGCTGTTTTGTTTGCCTTTGGCGATTATCGTTCGCTTATTTTTGGTGTACTGATTTTACACATCTCTTTTATGTTTGATTGTTGCGACGGACAACTGGCGCGCATTAAAGGCATTAAAATTCGCGCTGGCGCCTGGTTTGATTATCACAGCGATAAAATAAAAGACGGTTTTATTTTATTAGGCTTGGCGTGGGGAGTTTACCAACAAACCGGGCAGGCTTGGATATTAGCAGTGGCTTTTTTGGGTATTTTCTTTCAATTTTTTCGCAACATTAACGCTTTAAACCGCGACATTTTTTCTTTGGAAACCGCCGGCACCAAAGACCGACCGCGCACTTTAATTACTACAAACCAAAAACAAAATCAACTCTTGCGCACCATAAAACATTCCACGCTTTTTAAATTATCTGATCGGGTTTTATTGTATACCGTGTTTGGCATTGCGGCGTGGCCAATAGGCGGAATTATTTTGTATACCGCTTTGGCTTTTTTCTTTTCTTCCGCCTCAGCTTATCTTAACTACCGTGAATTTACAAAATTTGATAAAAATAAATAATTTTATTCCTGCGATAATTTACGTTTTGGTTCAAAATAATTTCTTAAAACAATTTCTGCTATATTCCGCCGCTTGCCAATATGGACATTATAATGTACCCCTAAATCTGGTCCACCGTTAACTTCAATAATCTTACCACCTGTCTTAACAATCGATTTTTCAAGTGAAGGGGCAAGAATATCAATACCAAGAATATCAATACCAAACAATTTGGAAACTTTTTTAAATAATTTTTTATTTTCTTCACACACTGTATTTGTAACATCAATTAAAATACCTCCATTAGAAACAGGTGCTACTTTGTGAAGAACAATCTGCTCATTTTTATGTGGAATTGATTTTTTGGTCATTCCTATTGCTTGCAAATTAAAATCCAGTTGTTTATTAACTTTGATTGAGTCAGTCCAACCTGTCATTCTTAATTTAGAGGCATTTTCTTTTTTAATAAGAGCCTCTATGCTACTATGACCATCACCAACAATAATTGGAGGTTGGTAATAAACAGCGGCGGCAAATCTATTATTCACAACTATTACCCGAAATTCTTTACTAAAAATTTGCTGCTCAGCAATAACAAATGCTCTTGATTGCGTGGTTTTTTTTACAATATCAAATGCGATATTTGCTTGAGTAGGTGTTGTGACGTTGCCCACAACTCCTTGACCCTGAGTTAAATCTGCTGGTTTAACAACAAGAGGACTGTGACGTTTGAGCATTTTGATTAAATCGGTTTTTGTTTTAATGGTAGCTTGCAATGGAACGGGAATATGATGAGAATACAAAATTTTTGTTGTGGCCGGTTTATTGCTTGATAAGTGCATGCCTATATAACTTGTGCCCCAGACAACGGCCTTACAAGTAACAAGAGTTTTTCTTTCGTGTGAAAATTTATATATGAGACGTTTTATTAACGACCCGTCTTTTCCTCTTTCCGTAAAACAAGCCAAGATTTCTTCATGATAGCCAAGTTTTTTTGCCGCTAAATGAAAAAAGTCACTTTGATTTTCTATTAATTTTTTGCTAAGCAATTTTTTTTCATCAGCTGAAGAAAGAATTTTGTACATATATTTATTAAAATCAAATTTAGTTAACAGTTGGGCTGCTAGTTAGTAAAAAACTTAAATTTTTTCTTCTTTTCATAAAAACCATCAAAACAATAATCTTAACTTTTAACATCTGCTTTCATTATTGCTAATTCGCCAACTACACCCTGAATTAATTCTTTAGTTTTTTTCTCATCTTGCTTGTTATACCAAGTTATACCAGTACTAGCATTACCCTCAACTAAATACCAATTACCTCTATTACTACAAATAAAATCTAGAGAATAATAAGCATATTTTTTATTAATCTCCTTAGAAATTTTTTGTACAGCGGTTAATACATTAGTCGGCACGTCTTTAATAGAAATATGCACTACATTACCGCCCTGTTGCGCATTGGCTCTAAATTCTCCAACACGCGCAATTCTAATATAGCTTTGAATAATTTTATTATGTATCAATATCACGCGTAAATCAATAGTGCCAGTATATTTACCAAAAACAAAACCTTTATCACATTTTATAAATGGCTGTAAAACAGTTTTCTTTACCTCTAATTCTTGTTTGACCTTGTTTAATTTTCGTTTATCAAGCTTAATAATATTTGCTCCACCTGTTCCAAAACGATCTTTTATTAAAAAACCATACTTAAAATCTTGTTTATTTTTGTGTTGCTGTAATATTTTCTCTAATTTACTTTGTGCTGTTAAAATATCTGCAGCAGATAAATAATTGATCGAAGCTGTAGGAATAGCATATTTCTTAAAAATTTGATATGTTTTGAATTTGTCCTCAAAAACCTCTGTAAGCGTTGGATCATTTAATGCCAACTTACGACTACTATAAAAAAAATTTTTGTATATTTCTTTTTCTTGTTTATTTTTTGGTGAACATCGACTAAAAATAACTTTGGGCTGAAAAAAATTAAAATCTTTTTTCCATTTTTTATCATAACGCCAAGCTCCGTTTAATAAATTATTTTTATTTATGTCATTTAAAGTAGTAAAAACAACTGATAATTTCTTTTTCTTGCATATTGAAAAAAAATATTGATAGGCACAATTCAAAATATGTTCATCTTTTTTATTAAACGGCTTTTTATTTTTGGCGTCTAAATTTTGAACGCTAGTTGCTAAATAATTGGGATAAATAACAGCAACATCACAAGAAATAACTTTTTTGTTCATAAAAAATCAACCAAAAATTATTAAGGGCTAAAATTAGCACAAATAAAAGGAAATTTCCTCTATTTGTTTTTCTTTTAAATAAAACGCCAATATACCGCCAGGGTCTTTTTCAGTGTTTTTATTTAAGCTACGAATAAGTGCTTTTGGCTAAAATTAGCACAAAGCAAACACTTTATTCTCTTTGCTCTTAAAACATAGCAGAAATAACAAAAAAAGTCCAATTTTTTTAATTTTACAAAATTTAAGCACTTTTTTGAGAAAGACGATAAGCCGAAAGTAATTGTTTGAAAATAAGCGGTACACTCACGAGCAGAAACAGCCATAAAATATATAATTCCCAATGCATAATAATCGCCAAGGAAACAACGTAAATAGTAATGTCCACTGTGCCCAAGTAAATATTTTTACTAATAAAAAGTTCGGCTGT
>MHKJ01000017.1:4253-15205 GCA_001818355.1 Candidatus Kerfeldbacteria bacterium RIFOXYC2_FULL_38_9
TTTAAAACGATCCATAACCGAATCAATCCACGCCCCAAAAGCATTAGCCGCATTTTTAATGCGAGCAATTTCTCCGTCGCAACAATCCAGGGTAAACCCCAGTTGCAAAACCAGCACTCCCAATAAACGATACCAATAAACCGGATGTAAAAATAAAGCACAGCCCACCAGCGACACAAACAAAGAAAGAAAATTAACTTGCGTGGGTGTAACGCGGGTATATTTTACAAAAACAAAAGTTAACACGCGAGAAATTTTGCGGTTGATTAAAGTGGAAAAAATAGAATCCTGCGGTTTTTGAAAAGGTCGCACATCAGCGATTTTGTTGATGGTTTGCATACCTTCATATCATAAAGATAAACACCCGGCTTGTCAAAACACTAAAAATCCGTTAATCTAAAACAGTAATAATTTTAATTATCACTTTTATGCAAATAAATTTATCCGATGAATTAGCCAAAAAATTAGAACAACGAGTGGCAAACTCCCAAGAATTTGCCAGTGTGGAAAAATATGTTCAATATGTTTTGGAAGAAGTTTTACAACAAACCACCGCAACCAATAATGCTTATACTAAAAATCAAGCTGAAGACGTGAAACAGCGTTTATCCGATTTGGGGTATTTAGATTAAAAAAGTTATGAAAAAAAAATTACTGGTTTTAGGTCTGGACGGCGCTGACTGGAAAATACTAAAACCTTTTGCGGAAAAAGGCTATTTGCCGACTATCGCCCGCATCTTAAAAGAAGGAGTGCATGGAGCCTTGGAGTCCACTATTCCCAGTATGACCGCCCCGTCTTGGACAACTTTTGTTACCGGAAAACATCCGGGCAAACACGGTCTTTTTGATTTTCTTCTGCCCACCGATAGTTTGGCGCACATGAAATTTGCCACCAGCCGTGACATTAGGGATAAAACCATTTACGAAATAGTAAAAGAAAACGGTTTAACCCCTATTTTGATTAACCTGCCCGGCTCCTGGCCGCCCAGGCTTGCAGACGACATTACCATTACCAGCATTCTCACTCAAGGCGACCAATGGATTTATCCGGCTAGCTTAAAAAAAGAATTTCCGGAACTGACAAAATATCGCTTAACCCCTAACGAAAGCCTGCGTTTGAAAGAAAACGAAAGCGGTTATATTGAAGATTTACTGTTGCATCTTGATGAATGGATGGCGGCCACCAAGCGCATTTTCAAGGAAAAACCGTGGGATTTCTTTTTCTTTTTATTTTCGCATACCGACTGGGTTTCTCATCTGTGTTTTGATAAAATGCTAACAGATAATCACGAAGGCGCACGTCGCGTTTTTGCCAAAGTGGATGAAAGCATTGCTTGGTTTTTAGAAAATAAACCGACAGATACCAATGTGCTGTTTGTATCGGACCACGGCTTTGCCGCTTATCATAAAATTTTTTACTTTAACCGTTGGCTGGAAAAAGAGGGCTACTTAACAACCAATAATCAAGGCGATGCTCATCATGGCGCAGTGACCAGGCGGGCGAAAGAAACAGACAAAATACGCAACACTAAAACCCGTCTTAACTTAGGCTCTGGTTTATTTACCGCTCTCAGCCGCTTTCCTTGGTTAGAGCGCGCGGCCAAATGGAGCTATCATCATATTATCAAACCGTATTTACCCCTGGATCTAAAAGTGAATGTGGGTATAGATTTTAGTAAAACCCGTGTCTGTTTCCCCAAAGGAGCCTATATTACCAACGCCTATATCAACAAAGATTGGGTCTATCAAAACGGCACAGTCAGTCGCGAGCAATATCCAAAACTGCGCGCGGAGGTGGTGGAAAAAATGCGCAATATTCACGACCCGGAAGGCCAACCGGTAGTAGCGCGTGTTTTTACGCGCGATGAGGTTTATGGCCAAGACGCGCCAGAACAAGCACCGGATATATTTTTTGAATTAAACGAATACTGGCTGGTTGGTCAATTTCAATCCGGTAATCTTTTCGGCAAATCTCTCGAAAACAAACACGACAAATACGGTATTTTTATGGGCTTAGGACCGGATTTTGCTAGCGATAAAGAAGTAGTTGGTCTTAAAATGCAAGACATGACTCCCAATATGTTACACCTTTTGGATATACCTGTTCCTAAAGATTGTGACGGAAAAGTTAATCGCGAAATTTTTAGTGATAACTCTTCTGCCAAACATCGTGAACTTTCCTTTGGCGCTTCTTCCAAAATTCAACCTCAACCAAAAATATCAGAAAAAGACGCTATTAAAAAAGCTTTAGGTAAAATAAAATTTTAATCTCGCACGTGATAAATCTTCACGTCTGGTTGAAAACTAAAATTATAAGAAGCAACTTCTTGATATGTGTATTTCGCCAACCAAGCTAAAGTTGCGGGCTGAGTGGTAGCATCGGTCCAAACCAATAAATCATACTTTGGTAAAACTTTTTTGGTAAAAAATTGATCTATCTTTTGATTGTTAAAAGAAAATTTACCTTGTTCCCATGGTGCGCGAATGGTTTTAAGATTAGTGTGCGCTTGTAAAGTTTCACTGATGCCATATTGCCACTCCCCGGAAAACAATAAAACCGGGTTTTGGTACCTTTCTTGTAAAAAATTTCCCAGTTCGGTCAAATTTTGCAAATCTTGATAAGAAATGGCCTTAAATTTATAGATATCGGCGCGCATATTCTCTTGCGCCTCAACTATCACGGGCTGATAAGCCGCAACCACGGTCGCCAAAACCGCTATGCCTACAAGCCATTGCCATAATTTATGAGGCAAAACACGCGGTAAAATTTTTTGCATAAAAGCAAACAAGCCATACACTCCCAAAAAGAAAAATGGCGGAAATAAAGGTAAAATATAACGCGAATAAGGGTTAACCCAAAGAGAAAAAATCGTTAAGGTGCCCAGGATCCATAAAATCAATAAGACGGCCTTAGGTCGTGATTCTTTAAAGAAAAAAATAAAACCAATGATTACCAGTACCAAAAAATAAGGAATGGGCACGGCGGTTTTTAATACTGCAAAATAATGAGAAAAAGAACCGCTGTCTGGGCGATATTTGCCATGACTGTTAAATAAATTTTGTAAACTAAAACTTTCTAAATGGCCAATGTTGGGCAAAATAACCGTCTGGCTGGTATCTCGTTGTTTAAAAACCTCTTTTTCCGCCGAGAGAATTTTGGCATTCCAAAATGTGGGCATTAACCCGATGAACAAACCTATTAAAACCACCAAAACAGCAGGCCAAAGTTTTTTAAGATTTTCTTTAAAATTTTGAGAGTTATGCCAACAAGCAAAAACCGCAAACAGAAAAAAGGCCGGCAAAATAACCGCGCTGGTTTCCCGAATGGAAAAAGCAAAACCAAAAGCAATTCCAAATAACCCCATTAAACTCAAACTGATAATTTTCTTTTGCGCTTTAAAATATTCTACTCCAAATAATATACAAAGGGCGGATATTAACAAAAAAGTCATGGAAGGAATTTCTCGCATGGGTTGAGCGATGGCGTAATCATAATAAAGAGAAGAGAGTCCCATACCCACGGCTGATAAGGCGCCTATTATCTGTCGATAACGATTTGCGGGAATAAGTTTAAGGATAACCAAATAAAATAAAACCAGATTTAACGCGGCGCTTAAGGGTACTAGCGCATAAAAGCCCTCGCTGTTATGTAAAAATTTAGCCGCGCCTACCATCAACAACGATAACCCCAACGGATATTTGGAGGCAATAGTCCCCTGTTGGTTGATTAAAAAGTGGTGTGTCGGCGTTAGCCAACGAGACAATTTTTCATCCTGAAAAAAATCATATCCCGCTTTTACCAAATCATCATGATAAACCAAAGGTAAACCTTGATACAACCGGCCGGCTAAAAAAATATAACCGGGACTGTCATCACCCCACGCTCCCCAAGCCTGATCGTTAAAATAAATTAAACTAAAACTAATCAACAAAGCAAAAGCAATAAATAAAGATAAAAAAAGGGTGGTTTTTTTAGTAATCATAATCTCTATTCTGTTTTCCAAGCATTGATATTATTCATAACTGCTCTCAAAAAGCCTATCTTGTCATTTTTAGCCGCGTATTTTCCCACACTCGGATCTATGATTATCTCCTCTTGCTCAGGTATGGTAATTACCACCATAAAACCACGCGCATCATCTTCATGATAATAATCACGTTTATATTTTGACGGAAGTTTTAATGGCCGATTATAAACTTCTTGCATAAAATCAACAATATTTTCTACCTGTTCTATTTTTTGTGGAGCCTGTTCTTTACCGGTTAATTGCACACCAACGGCTTGTCCTTGCGCCACAGCTTCTTTCCATTTTAAAATTTGATCTGCTGTTTTATTATATAAGCTTCCATAAACTTGTTCTGCTACTTGCGGAAAATAATCTTGTTTTGCTTGGCCTAATTTTTTAGCTTTGGCGGTAAAATAAGGGGTTTGGTAAATTTCAGAACCAACTGCCGCTGTTCCAGATGAAAACCAACGATCACCATATTGCCATTTGTTTATTTGTTCTCCATTTAAATCATTACGACAAATATACCAACCATTTTTTCCTCTACCGTTGGTAATGTTCCTCTCTAATGAATCACCTGCTAATTGCTCTGGCTTCAAAAAAAACCCCGCCCCAAAAAGTCGATCAGCATCATGCAAAATCGCGCCAACAGGATAATTTTGATAAAAATCAACTAATTTTTTATAGCGCTCGTCATTTGGTTTTAGTTTATAATCAAAATCATGAAAACGTAGAGCACTTATTAACTTACGCCGGTCGTGTCCTTTTACCAAATCTAATTCATCCCCGAATAAATAAATCAGCTGAGCAATATGCAGTTCGTGTTGCAAGCGCATATCCCCCAATGATTCATTTTTTTCTCCAGTTTTAAAATCTATTGCTGGTAACATTTGCGCAAAATCATGACCAACAATTGCCAGCTCTAAAACTTCTTTATCTACTTCCTGCCCGGAATCATCGTCTGCTAATAAATAACTTGCTCCTTGTAGCAAAGAATAACAATGAGAAATACCATGATCGGGGTGTTTTATCCACTCTCTCAATTCTTTATTTAAATTTATACTTTCAGCAATTTTTCCATTTTCTTTTAACAAAGCTATCACCGCTAAAATTTTGTTTGTCCACTTAGTAATAAAATCTTTTTTTTCTTGATCCGCACCAGCCACTTCTGTAATGATGGAAGCAAAATTAGGTTCAAGCGATTTTATTGTTGTTCTTTCTGTAGTCATAAATTTAATTGATAATTTTTTTGATTTGCAGTTGTTGAAACAAATAATCAACAGCTCCGTTAATATCACCTTCCAGTTTATCGGTAGCTACAATAATTTCCGGATTTTGAGGCTCTTCGTAGGGCGCGCTCACACCGGTAAATTCAGGAATTTCGCCCTTACGCGCTTTTTTGTATAAACCTTTGGGGTCGCGTTTTTCACACGCGTCCACAGAGCATTTTACGTAAATTTCCACAAACTCATCCGGGGTGACTAATTTTCTTACCAGTTCCCTGTCTTTTACATATGGCGAAATAAAAGACGTCATCACAATCAAACCGGCATCGGCCATAAGTTTGGAAACTTCGCCAATGCGTCGAATGTTTTCCACGCGATCCTGAGGAGAAAAACCCAAGTCGGAATTTAAACCGTGTCGAATATTGTCTCCGTCTAAACGATACGATAAATAACCCTGGTCATAAAGTCGGCTTTCCAGCCCAACAGCCAAAGTAGATTTACCAGAACCGGAAAGTCCGGTAAACCATAAAATAACGCCTTTTTGCTTTAAGATTTTTTCCCGTTTTTGTTTATCAATTTCTCCTTCGTGCCATTTAATGTTGGTAGCTTTTGATGTAGTGGTCATATGATAAATATTATATTATTTTTCCACGCAAACCCAAAGGCGGCTTAATGCCGAAATCCTGTAAAACCGTAGGAGTAAAATCCGTAATGTGCAAATCATCGCGTTGGCCTTGTCCGGGGTTTTGCGGATCAAATTTCACAAAAATACCCTTCCAGTCATGCACGCCAAAATCCGTACCGCGATCATCATGATCAATATATAAAGAATGATAACCAATGGTACCGGCCACTTTCCAATATAAATCACCCCAAAAAATTAACAACTCGGGCGCGTCGCCGCGCGTTACATCATACAGCTCTTGAGCTGTATACATTTTGTGTACAAGGTTTTCTCTTTTCGGGCCTTTTACTTTTTGCAGTTTTTCTCTAATCTCATTCACTAATGCGGAAACTTGAGTAGGCGCTACTATACCTTGCTCTTCTCGACCGGCTACGTTGATAAATAAACGTCCATAAAAACCACCCCACGCCCAGGCTTTGGTTTTACTCCAATCCACCGCACAGTTTTCAATGCTGGTTGGATTTTTGGGAAATTCTTTTAAAGTTAAATAGCCGTTTTCTATCAGCCATTCGTTTAAAACAAACATACCTTCCATGCGTTTGGCGCCATGATCGGAGACTACATAAAAAATCGTGTCTTGAGGAGCTAAAACGCGAATTTCTCCAATAAATTTATCTATGTGCTGATAATACTCTCTAATTTTTTGTTCAAAAGGATTGCCGGGTACATAATCTTTGTGTTGCGGATCAATATATTGCCATAAATAATGATGAATACGATCTACACCCATTTCCACCATCATTAAAAAATCCCAGGGTTTATTCTTTATCCAGTGCTTAAAAATAAGTTGGCGCTGATTGGTCATTTGATAAATTTTTTCCAACACTTTTGTAGGCGACTCTTTACCCCGGTTGGCGAAATCAAAAATATAATCAGCTGGCGCGCACATCTCTAAAATTTCTTTTTTGAGTTCTTGCGGATAAGTAAATTCCACGTCGGTGCCAGGAGTTAAAAAACAGCTGACCATCAAACCATTAACCGGTTTAGTAATAGGATAAGTTTGGGGCACGCCCAACATGCCCACTTGATAGCCTTGTTCACCCAACAGATCCCACACCCGCGGCTCATGAACATCTCTGGCCTGGCAAATTTCCATAGAGTTATAAGCGCTTCCTGGTTTACGATAACGAAAACCATATACCCCCAAATCGCCCGCATGCTTGCCGGTGGTCATGGCCGCCCACGCCGGCACGGTAATGGGAGGAATGGTGCTAGTAAGTTTGCCCCAAGTGCCCTGTTCCATAAAAGCTGCAATATTAGGTAAAAATTTTCGGTATTGATCAAAAACCAATTGCGGAGTGGCGCAATCTAAACCAATAACTATTACTTTTGGTTTTTTCATGAGAGTAATTTAATAATCTCTTGCTTGAAACTGGTGGCTTCTGCTGCCGGCAAAATTATTCCCGCAACCTCGGCTTTTCCTCCGGCATTATAACCATGAACGCGTGCTTGCGCTACCACTTTGCCTAAATCTAAATTTTCCTGACGATGACGCAGATAAATATTGGCTGTTAAGCCGTTTACTTGATCGATCATTACTATATCGTGCGGATGTTGGCGGGATTTGGCGCGGGCAATAGGAGAAATAATATTCATGGCAGAAGCAATGTTTTGATATAACAAATGCTGACCAACTGTTTGCATCTCTTTTTGAATTTCACGATCTATTTCTTTTTTGATTAAATCTTCATTAGCTAACAATCTCTCATTTTTTAAAATAGCCGTGGGATCTTGCAGTAACAAATCTAAAACATAATACACATCCGATAATTTACCTCTGATATAGGCCGTGTCCGCCAAATGGGTAATTTTTAAAAGCTGTTGCAAGGAAATGCCATATTGGTTAATCGCTTGTTCAACTTTAGGAAAAAACTTTTCATTGCCCTGCAGTCTGTCTTCTTGATCGCCGATCATACCCAAAATCGCCAATAAAGAATCGGCTTGATTGAAATATTCCGCCACCAGCATAGAACAGCCGGGATAAACAGTGTCTTGCTTACCCGGACGATGAATATGAGCTGTTTGCGCATGATGATCAAAAACAAAAACCGATGGACAAATTTTTTCCAATTCTTCAATAATTTTTAATTCAAAATTGATATCCGTGACAATTAAAACTTCCGAATTAAATTCTTTAATTCTTTGGTATTCCGCCGTTAACAAAAAATAGTTGTTGATCGTGGGCATCGTCAATTCTAATTGCGTTTGCGGATAATATTTTTTAAAAAATTGTTTAAACAAAACGGCGCAACACAAACCATCGCAATCCCAATGATGAACCAATAAAACTTTAGCCGGCTGGTTTTTTTGACAATAATCTTTAAAATCCATGGGCTTAACTTACAAACGGATCATCTGTTTTTAAAAGAATATCTACTATTTCCGGCCGCATAATGGTAGCCGGCACTACCTTTTTTTCTTGCAATAATTTACGAATTTTACTGCCGGAAGGAGGAATGCGATCCGCGTCAGTATGGCCGCAAGTTTTAATAGTAGCTACCGTATCACATTTTAAGCACATAAAAGAATGTTCAAATTTTAAAATATGAATACCCAGGTCTTCAATTTGATCAAACACCTCTTGGGCGGCATAAGTACCATAATAATCCCCCACACCGGCATGGTCACGACCTACTACAAAATGCGTACATCCGAAATTTTTACGGATAATCGCGTGTAAAACCGCCTCCCGCGGACCGGCATAATTCATGCGCGCCGGCAAAATGGAAAAAGCCACTTTATTCTTAGGAAAAATATGCTTGGCCATGTAATCATAGGTTTCAATAATCAGCTCATCTTTAAAATCTCCGGCCTTTTTTTCACCAATAATCGGATTGATAAACAAACCGTCGCATAATTCCAGCCCACAACGTTGTAAATATTCGTGCGCACGATGAGGAGCGTTGCGGGTTTGAAAACCGACCACCGTTTTCCAGCCTCTGCTTTCAAACAAAAACCGAGTTTCCGCCGGGTCTAAATTATACTCATAATAAGGCTCTTTGGAATTGTCCACTAAATCAATTTTTCCGCCAATTAAAACGGGCGGCATATGATACCAACGCGCCACGCCCGGATGCGCTTTGTCTGTGGTGCCAAAAACATGAAAAGCCACTTGCGCCGGATCAAAAGTATATAAATCACCAACTTCCAATATTGCTATCAATTGTTGCTGTTTATCAATCAAAGCTACTTCATCTCCGGTTTTAAATTCTTCGGCTTTTTCTTCGGTCACACCCAAGACAAAAGGAATCGGCCATACCGTACCATCGGCCAACTTCATTTTATTAACACAACTCACAAAATCGGCCTCATTCATAAAACCACTCAAAGGGCTCAAAACTCCGCGCGCAATATTTTTAGCGTCTTTTACTTGTTCTTCGTCCAAAATTATCTGCGGCAAATTTTCCGTCTTGGTTTTGGCAACCACAATATGTTCCGGAGACAAAACGCGGTTAATTAAAATGTTGCCATGCGGGGCGATAATAAAATTTTCCATATTTTTTTAATCAAGGTATCCAAGAGATTTTAATCTTTCTTTAATTTTTTCTTGATCCAAAACAGAATAAGCCTGATTTTCTTTTTGTTGATTTGTGTTGTTAAATTGCGGATGATAGGGCTGTTCGGCTCTGGCTAAAACTCTTTTCTTTAAAAAATACAAAACTTCTTCGTTGACTTTTCTAGACCAACCCAAAGAAGAACCGAGTAATCCCAGCATTAAACTATTAAAACTCAAAATTACCAACACACCTGCCAAAATTAAAGATTGAATATGTCCGTTGCCTTCGTTGGCTAAAAAATAAAAAACAAAACGAATAATCGGTACAATGCCCAGCACAAATAAGACTCCGGCGGTAAACCCAAAAAAACGCAAGGGGCGAAAAAGCGCTATATTGCGCACAATGTTAAGGCCGGCCTTCCACAAATGGCTGGGAATATTTTTAATCAACCGGGATTTTCGGGAAACCGGTCGCGCTTTAATCGGTACCTCTATGATATTCAAGTTAGAATCTTGAGCGGAAAGCAAAGTAGTGTGCACGTAAGTATGTAAAGAATAAACTCCTAAACGTAAGGCGGCTTCTTTGGTGTATCCTCGAAATCCGGAAGAAACATCAAGTGCGGGCAGACCAACCCATTTAGTTAAAATAAAACTGCCCAACCGATTTAAGTATTTATTCCAAAAAGGCATATACTCCAATTCCGCCACCCGCCTGGAACCCACCGTAATATCCGCGCCGCTTGTCAGCAATGGTTTTACCAAGTCCGGAATACGAGATTGATCGTAATGATTATCTCCGTCCGTATTAACAATAAAATCAGCCTGCAATTTTAAAGCCGTCCACAAAGCGTCTTTAAAAGTAATGGCCAGTCCTTTGTTGTGGTGATGATAAAAAACATAATCCGCGCCGGCCACTTTAGCAATATCGCGGCTTTGATCCGTGGAGCCATCATCAAAAACCAAAACCTCCACCCGGTCAATGCCCGGAATGCGCCGCGGCACCTCTTTAATAACCCGGGCCAGGTTTTCCTCTTCATTATAAACAGGAATGGTAACAATTAGTTTAGTCATGTTTTTTATTTTCTTCTTTTTCTCCATTACGACCCATGGAATAGTAAACAAAACCATATTCTTCACGCATCCGACTGGGTTTTAATAAATTACGTCCGTCAAACAAAACCGCTTTTACCATATTTTGCGCAATTTTTTTCCAATCTAACAGCTTAAACTGTGGCCATTCTGTGGCCAGCAAAATCACCTCGGCTTGCGCACAAGCAACATAAGGATCGGGACAATAAGTAATTTGTTCTTCACCTAAAATTTTTCTGGCGTTTTCGGTGGCTTCGTAATCAAAAGCTTGAATCACAGCCCCTTCTTTGCGCAATAACTTGATAATATCAATAGAGGCTGATTCGCGAATATCATCGGTATTTCCTTTAAAAGCCAAGCCCAAAACTCCGATTTTTCGACCTTTTAATTCTCCATTAAAATATTCTTTTATTTTTGAAACTAAATGCTGACGCTGGTGGTTATTCACT
>MHKJ01000018.1:0-10920 GCA_001818355.1 Candidatus Kerfeldbacteria bacterium RIFOXYC2_FULL_38_9
TGGTCAAAGACCACACTGGAGTCTAAACTTACAATCACCTGTACAATTCTTAGTCGCTAATCAACATGAGTGGTCAAAGACCACACTGGAGTCTAAACTTACAATCACCTGTACAATTCTTAGTCGCTAATCAACATGAGTGCAATATGTGGTGGCCCAATACAAATTATTGACATTTTTTAGATATTTTTTTATACTGGAGAACGCACTATTGTTAGTGTGTTCTTTTGAAAATTATTCGGGGGTAGCTCAGCGGTAGAGCAGTGCGCTGTGACACACCTCTCTTTTGCTTTAAGAAAAAATATTACATAATATGAGCAAAGAAAAGAGAATATATGCCATGCGTGCAAATTACCTCAAAAAAGCGGTGACAAAAAGAAGGAAAATGATTCGCAAAAAAGCAGTCTTATATAAAGGTGCAAAATGTAAAATTTGTGGTTATAAAAGATGCTTTGATGCTTTTGACTTTCACCATGTTGACGAAAGTCAAAAGAAATTTGGCATTTCTCAAGATGGATTAACTCGTTCTTGGGAGAGAGTTCAAAAAGAATTAGATAAATGTGTGTTATTATGCTCCAATTGTCATAGAGAGGTTCATGCTGGTATTACGCAGCTTTCAACGGCAACGTTGATCGAAGAATAGGGTTAATTGCTGGAAGCCTAAGTAATTATATGGTAATCAGCAGCCAAGCTCAAATATTTGAGAAGGTTCAGAGACTATCCAATTTTATGGAGTAGGTTGTATTTAATACAATCGAAGCGCCCTACATCTTTAAAAAAGATGATGATATAGTCCACGCCGGTACGAAAGTACTGGATTACGTGTAACGCATTGGTCGAGAGTTCGAATCTCTCCCCCCGAGCCAAGATTTTTTGGGTTCAATCGCCACCTTTTGCGAAAGCAAAACGCGAAATTTTATCAATAAATTATTATTTATAAAAACCATGAATGCCTACAACTGGTACTCACAACTTATCAAGCCAACATGGGCTCCGCCGAGCTGGCTTTTTGGACCGGTATGGACGGTTTTGTATGCGATCATCGCAGTTTCTTTCGGCACGGTGTTTTATAAAGCGTTTACCGGCAAACTTGCACGGATCGTGGCTTTGCCATTTGTTCTTAATCTTATTTTAAATTTCGCTTTTACGCCGATTCAGTTCGGGCTCAAAAATAATCTTCTGGCCGCGATTGATATTTTACTCGTCCTGGGCACGCTCATCTGGGCTTTTGTTGCTTTGTGGCACGCCTCGCCAAAATTGCGCTGGGTTGTTTATGTCAATATCCCGTATTTACTTTGGGTTTCATTCGCGACAGTTTTACAACTAACCATTACTTATTTGAATATATAAGCGGCGCGCCATTTACATATTGAAGTTGTTTATCTGTTATTATTTGTGCGTTGGACTAAATAATTTTCACAATTTTATTTTTACTTTTATGTCCCGCTTTAATTTGCAAACAAGATTTGGCAATTTTTAAATGTTTTGCCAAAAGTTTTAACAGAGCTTCATTGGCTTTATTTTTTTCCGGGATCGCAGTTACCCAAATTTTGAATTCATTTTCAGCAAGCTGTTCAATTTTATTGTGACTAGCACGGGGAATAATGTGAACAGATATTCTTTTTTTCATATTGCTATCATAATACTTCTATCAGCAAATAACAATTTTAAATAACACAGCTCAATATTTACTTGTAAGTAATTTGTGTTATGATAATTTTAATTCAGGAGAAGTAACGAACAGAGATTGATAGAACATCATTATTACTTAACGCAGATATAAATCATGAACACTTTTTATTATGCTTCACCTTTGGGTGTGTTAAAAATTATCCATGAGGGACAAACGATTTTCGCCCTGGATTTTGTAAAACGCAAGTCTCGTCAAACACTTTCTTTCAAAAAACAACCTGAACAAAAAATAGCTAAACAGCTAGATGAATATTTTTGTAGTCAACGCACCACTTTTCAGTTAGAGTTAGCGCCATCTGGCACGTCTTTTCAGTTAAGAGTATTTCAGAAATTATGCGCCATACCTTTTGGTAAAACCGTTTCTTATGGTCAGTTGGCAAAAGCCATAGGTCAACCCCAAGCCGCGCAAGCTGTAGGGCAGGCTGTACGCAACAATCCCATAGCTTTGATTATCCCGTGTCATCGCGTTATTGGTAGTAATGGCAAATTAATCGGTTTTGCTGGCGGTTTGTGGCGCAAAAAGTGGTTATTAAAACATGAAAGGGTTGTTTAAAATTTTACAAAAGGTATTTTTTTTATTATAATTTAAATATGGGTATTATTTCTGATTTTATGGACGCCGATCATGCTCGGTTGGATAAATTATGGATAAATTTTTTACAAGAAACGCAAGATCCTGATAAAGCTTTTGAATTATTTAAACAATTTCAAGGGCATATTTTGTTACACATGAAACTAGAAGACGATTTTCTTTTTCAGCGACTTAACGAGTATTTAAAAATTGAAGATCACACAGGACCAACAGCTCTGGCCCAACGCGATCATCAGGGATTGATTAAGCTTTTGTCTTTGGTAGAAAAAACTTTTCTTACCAAAGAGATCGAAAAAATTACTCTAACCGCTCGTCATTTGCATCAAGCTTTACAAAAACATCGTCAAAGGGAAAAAAATCTCCATTATTCTGTTTGTGATGCTTTTATTTCTCCTCAAGAGTGGCAGATTGTTTTAAAAAAGTATTATGCTGTGCATAATTTTTAGAAACATTAAATATTTACTATTTATTGTCCCGGTGTTAGAATTTAATCAAGAAGATAAAAATTAATATAAAAAAATGAGGAGGAAAATTTTTATTAAATTTTTGTGCGGGTTGGCTGTTTTAGTTTTAGTTAATTTTGGCACGCCAGTTAAAGCCGAAATCCAAGACGGCGGCACTGCTAATAATTTGGGCATTTATGGCGGCAACACCTGGGACATTGCCATTGATGGTGATTATGTTTATACCACTGCCAGTGGTACACCTAATGGTTTTTTCTATTCAACTGACGCCGGAGAAACCTGGCAACAACCAGTGGGAAATAATGATTTTGGCGCTGGCCAATCAGTAGAGGTGGATCACGCCACCGGCGATGTTTATGTTGGTTTGGGCGGGGACTTATATAAAAGCACTGATCACGGCGCAACCTTGACTTTAATTGAAGAAGACGCTGGCAACCCGGTTCTTTTTGGTCAAGATACGGTTTTGGCTGTTTGGAACGGAACTGTTAAAGTCAGTACTGATCATGGTGCAACTTTTACTAGCGCTGAGGTAGATACAAATGTTTCTGTTAGATCCTTGGCTACTTCAGCCACCAGCGGAACTTTTTATGCTGTAGCAGAAAACACCGATTCTGTTTTTACTCTTTATATTAGCACTGATAGCGGATCAACCTGGTCACCAATGACCGTTCTTGTTGATGAAGAAGAGCTAACCAGCTTCAGTACTGTTCGTACCAATCCTTACAACGCCGATGATTTGACTATCGCCGATGATCATCATCTTTATTTATCTCACGATGCTGGCGTTACTTTTGTGGAAGTGACTAATGCTCCGGCGTCTTGCAATACTATTGCTACTTGGACTGTAACTGGTCGTTTATACGCTTGTAGCAGTTTTTCTGACGATAATGGCGCCACTTGGACTGAAATGGATTTTGATGACATTGTGCGTGGTCCCGGCAAAACCATAGAAGTCAATACGGAAAACGAGGATATCTTATATGGTGATAGCATGAGTGGTGTTACCAAAAGTGTTGATGGTGGAATTACTTGGGTTAATTCTTATAACGGAATTTTAGGAGTTAATGTTTTAGCCATTAGTACTACCGTCGACAAATCAGTGGCTTGGACATCTTCTTCTAATGGATTGGCAAAAAGTACTGATTTTAATTCCGGTAATCCAACTTGGGAATTCCCTATTCTACCTTGTGCCGAAGAGCGTTGTGATCCCAGCGGTATTGGCGAGTCAGTTTGGGTAAAGCCGGATGATGCCAATATTGTTTTAGCCGGATCCATTGGTGGTTTTATTTTTCGCAGCACTGATGCCGGGCAAACTTGGGAACTAGCTGATGTATCATCGGTTAATGATGCAAAGTTTATTGATTCAGACAGTGGTATGAGCTTCCTTAGGCCTTATAAGTTTGTCAGCGATCCCAATGATACCAGTATAATTTACGTCGCTTTATCCGGTGATGAAATTGGTATGGTGGCCAAAAGCACGGACAGCGGAGCAACTTGGGAAGATTTGACCATCACCGATGATGCGCCGGCGCGCACTTTGGATATTAGCGCGTTAGGTGTTTTATATGTAGGTACCGGCTTTTCCAGTTCAACTCTAAAAGGCATATACGCATATACTGATTCCAATTGGACATTATTAACTGGTATGCCCACTGATGTTGATGTGAGCAGTGTGGTGATTGATCCAGACAACGAATCAATTATTTACGCCACCACCACAGGAGACGCCGTGCTTGGCGCTGATGGTTTTTACAAATCAACAGATAACGGTGAAACCTGGGAACAAGCTGAGGGTTTAACTGATTATTATAATTTTAGTGCTATTACCGTTCAGAGCTCTACTACCCCCAATACTCTTTATATATCCTGTCGCGACAACGATTGGCACGGAATACTCTTGAAATCAAGCGATGGTGGGGCAACTTGGGGTGTGCTTTATACGGGTTTAAAATCAGAAACTTTTAATTCTTTAGTTTTTGATGGTTTGTTAGCCAGTAGTGATTTGGGGTTATACAAAATAAGAACCAATTCGGCCTTAAGTTTTAAAATTAACAAAAAAATAAAGACAATTAAAGTTAATAAGGGAGATCAAATAACTTTCAGAAGTCATCTCACAGACGCTTCTACCGGAAAAAACTTGAAGAATAAGAAAATAAAAATTTACCGCAAATATAAAAATGGTCACTGGAAATCATTTCGCAGTATGAAAACCAACACCAAAGGGATTATTACCGGAAAAATAAAAGTACAGAAATTAACCTCTTTTAAAGTCAGTTGGACACCAAATACTCAACAAGCTGAAGAATATGTTTCTAGTTTATCTCGGGTAATAAAAGTGCGGATAAAATAAATTAAAATTGAAAAGCCTGGGTTATTGCGCTATCATAGTAATTATGAAGTTACGCAATAACCCAGTTTTGTATTTACTGGCTAAAGTATGGAAATATTCTAAGGGCAATCGCCACATGGTAGTTTTGTATATGGTTTTGTTTTTTCTAGCCAATAGTTTATATATTTTAGAACCCTTGGTATTGGCCAAGGTCTTAAACACCATTCAAACAGAGGGTCTAAACGAAGGAAATTTGTTTAAAATTTTGGGAATTTTGAGTTTATTTTTTATTTTGGCGTTCGTGCATTATCTTTTTCATGGTCCGGGTAGAATTATTGAATTGCGCAATTCTTTTTTGGCGCACGTTAATTACAAGCAATATTTATTAGACGGAGTAATGAATTTGCCCTCGGCTTGGCATACAGATCATCATTCCGGTGATACCATTGATAAAATTGAAAAAGGAACTGAAGCCTTGTCTGATTTTTCCAGTCACAATTTTGAATTACTGGAAATTATTTTTGGTTTTACTGGGTCATATATCGCACTGGTTTATTTTAATTTTCAAGCCAGTTACATTGTGGCCATTATTGTGATTAGTTTAATGACTATTGTTTGGTTATTTGACCGCGTGTTGATTAAACAGTACATTCGTTTAAACCGTTCTTATAACGGCATTTCCGCCAAAGTGTATGACACCATCAGCAATATCACGACCGTCATTATTTTGCGCGTGGAAAAAATGTTATCACGCGCTCTTAATAAAAAAATGCTCCAACCGTACGATCTTTTTAAAAAAAATATTCTTTTAAATGAGATTAAATGGTGGTTAGTGAGTATGGGCGGCGCTATCATGATGGTGTTGGTTTTGGCTTCTTATATTTATACTAATGTTAAATCCGGTCAGGTGGTTTTAATCGGCACTTTGTTTGCTTTATATGGTTATTTAATTAATATTCATAATATTTTTTTTCGCACCACTTGGTTTTATAGTGAATTGGTACGCACCAAAGCTCGTATTTTGAATTCGGAAGAATTGGCCGAACAATTTACCAAAAATAAAACAGTGCCTCAAGTTTCTTTGAATAAGCGCTGGCAAAAGATTGAGGTGAAAAATTTAAGTTTTTCTTATCCCTCAGAAAATCAATTGCCAGAACAGCATTTAGATAATATTAGTTTTACTTTGCATCGCGGTGAAAAAATAGCTTTTGTAGGAGAAAGCGGTAGCGGCAAAACAACTGCCCTCAAAATCATCCGCGGCTTGTACAATCCCCAGCAAGTAGCGGTTTATCTTGATGGTAAAAAATTAAAGCACCACTTTAATTCCATCCGAGACAGCATTGCCCTGATTCCGCAAGATCCGGAAATTTTTAATTCTACCATCAGGGAAAATATCACCATGGGTGTTGCTCACACTATGCCCAAAATCATCCGTTTTTCTCTGTTGGCGCGTTTTCATCATACCGCTTTACGTTTACCCAAAAAATATGAATCTTCTATTGTGGAACGAGGCGTAAATTTAAGTGGCGGAGAAAAACAACGCCTGGCTTTGACGCGAGGATTATTAGCTTCCACGGACAAGTCAATTATTTTGTTGGACGAACCAACCAGCAGTGTTGATTCTAAAAATGAATTGGAAATCTATCAAAATATTTTTACTAAATTTAGCGCTAAAACAATCATTTCCTCCATTCACCGTTTGCATTTATTGGGGCTGTTTGATTTAATTTATTTTTTTGATAATGGAAAAATTATTGCCGCCGGCAATCGCGATAAACTTTTACAGATTTCTCCCAAGTTTAAAAAACTGTGGGAAAAATATCAAGTTAGTAATAATAAAATTAAAACTTGACTGACTATGCCAGAATTACCGGAAGTAGAAACTATTGTTAACGATTTAAAATTAAAAATAACAAACAAAAAAATCGCCGCAGTTGACGTGCGTCTTTTTAAAATTATTAAAAGTTCCAAAGCTGATTTTCGTCAAATTTTAGTTAATAATTTTTTTACGGATATTTTTCGGCGAGGAAAATTTTTAGTATTCAAATTAGCCAAGGGAAAAAAATATTTATTGATTCATTTGCGCATGACCGGGCAGTTAATTTATCGACAAAAACATCAAATTATCGCAGGCGGACACAGTTTAACCCGCGCTAATTTAAAAAAATTGCCGAATAAACATTCTCACGTGATTATCAGCTTTACCAAAGGGGCAGAGCTTTTTTTTAATGATGCGCGCCAATTTGGTATTATGGAAATTGTGAAGGCAGAAAATTTAACAAAAAGATTTTCTCATTTAGGGATAGAGCCCTTAAGTAAAAAGTTTACTTTAGCGGTTTTGCAAAAGCTGTTGCAACACAAAACCAATAACATTAAAGCTTTTTTGTTAAACCAGAATTATGTGGTTGGTATTGGCAATATTTATGCTGATGAAATATTGTTTGCCGCTCAAATTTTGCCTAGTAGAAAAAGTGCTGGTTTAAAAGCCACAGAAATTCAAAAAATATTTAGGGCTATTAAAATTATTCTGAAAAAGGCTATTGAATATCGCGGCACCACTTTTAATGATTATGTGGATGCATACGGTCGCCAGGGGAATTTTATTAAAAAGTTAAAAGTTTATCAAAGAGAAAAGAAGAATTGTCTGCGTTGTAAAAAAGGAGTTATTCAAAAAACCCGCTTGGCTGGCAGGGGTACGAGATTTTGTAAAATTTGTCAAAAATAATGAAAAATAATTAAATCAAAATTATGTCTACTCGCATTCAGTTAGAAAAAGAGTTAAAAAAACAAGGTAATAAAAGACAAGCGTTAGCGTATTTGCGTTTTTTTAAAACCGGCAGAGGAGAATATGGAGAAGGTGATAAATTTTTAGGACTCAAAGTTCCCAAGCAAAAAGTATTAGCCAAAAAATATCAAACTTTGTCTTTACCAGAGATAGAAAAATTATTGCAAAGTAAAATTCATGAACACCGGTTGACCGCTTTGTTTATTTTACGGCATCAGTTTGAGAAAGCCGCTAAAGAAAAAAATGAAATAGTCCAAAAAAAAATCATCGCTATTTATTTAAAACACGCGGCGCAATGGGTGAATAATTGGGATTTGGTAGACTCCTCGGCTCATTATTTATTAGGAGCATATTTGTGGAATAAGCCAAGAAAAATTTTATATACTTTAGCCAAATCTAAAAATTTGTGGGAACGACGCATAGCTATCATGTCCACTTTTTGTTTTATCAAAAAAGATGATTTTGTTGACGCTTTGGGCATTGCGGAAATTTTACTTAAAGATCAGCACGATCTTATTCAAAAAGCAGTGGGCTGGATGTTGCGCGAAGTGGGCAAGTGCGATCATCAAAAAGAAGTGGTTTTTTTGAAAAAATATTATTTAACAATGCCACGTACGATGTTGCGTTATGCTGTTGAAAAATTTTCTAAAAGTGAAAAAAGCCTTTATTTATTAGGGAAAAATTAAAGGTTGTGTTCTTTTTTTTGGATTGGTATACTGAAGCGGTCTTTTAGTAAGTGTTTTTAATTAAAAAAATAATTATGCAAAAGTTAAAACCATCACAAAGAGCCATCAACACCAAACCATCGCCAATCCGCGGTTTGGTCAATTTAGCTAATATCCAAAAAGCCAAAGGAGTAAAAGTTAACCATTTTAATATCGGTCAGCCGGATTTTCCCACGCCAAAAGATTTTTTTACAGAAGTAAGAAAATTTAAGGAAAAAGTCGTAGCTTATGCCCCTTCTCAGGGAAGAGCAGAAACGCAAGAGGCGTGGGAGGTTTACTTTAAAAGCGTGGGTATTAATTATAAAGCAGAAGAATGTATTGTAACTTTAGGCGGAGTAGAGGCTTTATTTTTAGCGCATGCGGCTTTACTAGACGCGGGAGATGAAATTTTAATTTTTGAACCTTTTTATCCTTATTATGAAAATCATGCGGATATTTTAGGTACAAAAGTGGTGCCAATTAGTTTAAGCATTAAAAACGGCTTTCACCTTCCTCCGGAAAAAGAAATGCAAAAAAAAGTGACCAAACGCACCAAAGCTATTTTGTTTTGCAACCCCTCTAATCCAACCGGAGTGGTGTTTACTCCGCAAGAAGTAAAAACAGTGGCTAAATTTGCCAAAAAAAATAAATTATGGATTATTGCCGACGAAGTCTATCGAGAATACGGTTTTGAAAGAGCCGCTCTTTCTATGGCTAAAATAAAAGAGGTGCAAAATCAAGTAATATTAACAGATACTACGTCTAAGCGGTTTAATTTGTGCGGGGGCCGGGTGGGAGTATTGGCAAGCCATAATAAAGAGTTTATGCAAAATGTGTTTAAATTGGCACAAAGCCGAGAATCTGTTCCTACTATTGAACAGTTGGCTGTAGTGAAGTTATTAAAAAATGCTAAAAAATATTATCAGCCGACCATTAAACTGTTTAAAGAGCGTCGCGATGCTATTTATCACGGTTTACAAGATATAGCCAAAACCGTTTCTGGCTTGACTTTTCAAAAACCCGAAGGAGCTTTTTATATTATTGTGGGTTTGCCCATTAAAAACGCTCAGCATTTTTCAGAATGGCTGTTAACAGATTTTCGGCATAACAATACCACGCTTTGCGTTTCTCCGGCCGCGGGTTTTTATAAAACCAAAGGCCTGGGTTTGAATGAAATTCGTTTAAGTTATGTGGTTGGTATTCCTATTATCAAAGAATCCATGTTGATGCTAAAAAAGGCTTTGTCAGAATATCAAAATAAATTTCCTAAACTTTGTAAATAATTTATAATATTTTTTAATATGTCTTATCTTCAAACAGAACATCTGAATTTACAAGAAGAAAAACTTGCGGATTTGCCGGGAGTGGATGTGGAAAAATTGTCGGCATTGGCTAAAATTTTGCGCGGTTTAATTTTTGCTACTGTAGAAGCCGGCCAATCCGGCCATCCCGGCGGTTCTTCAGCTAAAGTAGAACAAATGTTGGCTTTGTTGGTTAGCGGCCGGTTTGCTTTTGATTTTTTAGATCCGAAAAACCCTGGGCGTGATCGAGTAGTGTGGTCGGCCGGACATTGTACGCCTTTATTGCACAGCACTCAGGCTTTGGTTTACGAAGCGTTAAAAAGAAAAGGAGAGAATTTTCAAGCCAAAGATCTGCACGCAGTAGAGGCTATGGATTTATTGCGTTTTCGTCATTTTGACGGCCCTCAAGGGCACGCGGAATCGATTTATCCTTTAGCGGATTTGTGTACCGGCGCTTCCGGTCATGGCATTTCCGGTGCGGCCGGACTAGCCACTTTATATAGTTCTTGTGGTTTAAAAGAGATGAAAACTTATGTTTTTATGGGCGACGCGGAATGTGAAGAGGGTATATCTTATGAGGCGCGCAACATCATCAATACTTTGGGACTTAAAAATTTAGTGGTGTTTTTAGATCGCAATCATTTTGGCATTGATGGCAATACAGACGAAGTGGTAATTACCTCTTACGCAGATCAATGGCGCGCTTTAGGTTGGAATGTCATTGAGTGTGATGGACACAATGTTTTAGCTGTGGCTCACGCTTTGAAAAAAGCGCAAGAAGGATTTAGCAACGGCAGTCCGGCGGTAGTATTGGCTCATTGCATTAAAGGCAAAGACTACGGTGCTACGGAAAACTCGGCAGATTCTCACGGTAAACCCGCCAGCCATGAAGAATATGTAGAGATTATGAAAAAATTGGGCTTTAATATTCCCGGAGAGCAAGGAGCGGTGGATAAAGACATTGCTGTGGTTTTACAGGCGCTTTCGCAAGATTTAGTCGATTATTTATCCGCTTGTTTAGCAGTTAACAAAAGTAATTTAAAAACCGCGGAA
>MHKJ01000018.1:10966-19764 GCA_001818355.1 Candidatus Kerfeldbacteria bacterium RIFOXYC2_FULL_38_9
CCACCGCCATTAAACGGCCGGAAAATTTACCAACAGAATTAATTTTTACCGCAGATAAACCAGCGGCCACTCGCAAAGCTACACAGGTATTTTTTAAGTGGCTGATGGAACAGACCGCCTTTTTTTATGCCGGTTCCGGTGATTTGGCCAAGTCTATTCTTACTTGGGACGCGGAACAAAAATACGGAATTTTAAGCAGAAAAAATTTATACGGTCGCGGCTTGCGTTTTGGCATTGCGGAACAAAACATGGCCATGATGTCTTGCGCTTTAACGCAAGATATTCTTCCCGGCGGATATCAGGCAGTAAGTGTTTTTAGTTCTTATGGCGTGTTTACTTCCATGATGGCCAATCCCGTGCGGATGAGCTTAATCGGTAACCACATCAACCCCAAAAATAAAGGATTCTTTATTTTATTGGCCGCTCACGACGGTTTGGAAACCGGAGAAGATGGTCCAACGCACCAAGGTTTATATTGGATGTCTCTTTATAATGCTTATCCCGGCATCAAGGTTTACAAGCCGCTCGATGCTAACGAAACTGTGGAAATGCTTTTTTACGCCCTGGAAAAAGGAGAGCCCATAGCACTTTCTGTGGCTCGACCAGACACCGCGGTTTTTGACCGTACCGCCGGTATTCCTGCGGCCAGGTCAGCTGTTAACGGGGCTTATGTATTTAAACCTTATCAGGAAAACGGCAAAGAAAAAGTGGTCTTAGCGGTATGCGGAGGACAAGTAATGGCTAATTTATTAGAGGTGTTAGAAGATTTTACTAAAGATTATGATGTAAAAGTTTTGGCAGTTACTTCCCCAGAATTATTTGAAGATTTAAGAAAAAATAATCCGGAAAAAGCTCAGGCTATTTTTGCTGATGAAGAAAGAGGTCGAGTTGTTGCTTTGCACAATGGTTGGAAAGGATTTTTATATCCTTTCTTATTACCCAAGGATTATATTGACCGCTCTATCGCCACCGAGTCTTATTATAAATCCGGTCCGCCGCAAGAAGTTTATGAAGTTGCCAAATTAACCCCCCAAGATATTAAACAGAAGATCCAAAAAGCGTTAAACAAGTAAAAAGTTTAATTAACTTGTTGCCAATATTTTTCTTTTTGTTTGAGCCAAAACGGTTCTTGCCGGCAAAGTTTTTTGCTGTCGCTAGGATTTTGTAAAAGTATTTTTACCGCTTCCTCTAAAAAAATGGTGTTTTGTGATCCCTTAAAAAGAAGCAGAGCATTAACAGGTAAATTTTCTTTAAGATGCCGACCAAGAGCCAAAGCGTGCGAAAACCATTTGACGGAGATTTCAGTATTCGTTTTTATTTGTGGCAAAACATATTTTTTGGAAAGCTCTCCCACGCAATAAAGTGCGTCAACGGTTTGATTGATTTTTTGCGCCACCTCTTCGTGTTCTGATTTGGCAAATTGTCCTAATTCCCGCATATCGCCAAAAATGAACACCAGTGGTCGTTTTGTTTGTTTTTTTAAGGAAAAGGCCAAATCTAAGAAGGTAAGCACCGGCTGTTTAGAGGCGTTATAAGAAGAATCAATAATGATGCTGTTTTTTTTGCCTAATAGTAGAGAAGAGCGGCTTTTTGGCAGTTGGAAATTTTTTGATAAAGCTGTTTTTATTTGTTCAAGGGTTAAACCGCATTCTAACCCGGCTAAAATGGCGGCACCAAAAGTATATTGATAAACTTGCGGCAAAAGCATTTGGGAAAATTCTATTTTTATTTCTCCCTCGGTGCTGAGAAAAGAAAACATGCTTTTTGTCAGATCAACTTGATAATCTAAAAAAGAAAGAGTGTTATTTTTGTTTTTACCAAAACTTTTACATTTGGTGTGATTATTCTTAATATAATTTTGCAAAGCGCGTTTTAAATATTGATCATCATCATTATAAAACGCACAACTGCAATTAGATTGAGTGATAATTTTAGTATCTTCTTCCGCCATTTTGTTTAAGATGTGTTCATGTTTTTCTAGCGAATTCATTTGTTGGTTTTCAGGCAGAATTTTTTCAAACTGTTCGGTATGAGTGCCGGAAATATTCAAAGATAAAGCAATATCTGGTTTGATGATTTTTAACAGATAAGTCATATTTTTGGGCGGTAAAGGATCATCAATGCCCATTTCTACTATTAAGTATTCAAATTTTTTTAAATAAGTAATGCCTAAGGGCACCAAAAGTAATAGTTTTAACCAAATTTTTATGTTTTCTTTACTATAAAGATCAAGTTGAATGCCTAACAAGCTCAAAGGTAAGCCTACTTCGGAATTTCCTTTTAAGGCAACGACGCGAAAATGATCTTTTAAAATAGCTTCGATCGCATTTTTTGTTGATGATTTTCCTGCTGATCCGGCAATGCCGATAATTTTAGGACGATGAATAACTAGAGCAATCTTGGCAAAAAAACGCAAGTAAAACAAAATTAAAGAGATAATTATTTTTTTCATATTCATATTTACCATTTGATAATACTCATTCTAGTCATTAGCGTCAACGTATTTAAATTGCACTTAATTTTAACTTAATTTTATTGACTTTTTTGAGGCTATATGCTATCTTTAAAGAGTAAGTTTTCTCAATGCATTTTTTGCTTAACTTTTAGCGTAACAAATGGGTGTGCGACATATTTGTAAGGCAGGGGATAAGCAACAAGGGTCAAAGAGAGTAGATCGCCTTACAAATATTAAGTTGTTTATAAAAAATATGAGTAAAAAGTTATACGTTGGTGGAATTCCATATTCCACAACAGAAGACGAGCTCAAAGAGCTCTTTTCTCAAGTTGGTACCGCAGAGTCTGCAACCATTATTATGGATAAAATGAGTGGCCGCTCTCGTGGTTTTGGTTTTGTAGAAATGTCTACAGAAGAAGAAGCCCAAGCCGCCATTGATAAATTTCATGGCCAAGACTATAACGGTCGAACTTTGACAGTCAATGAAGCTCGTCCTCCAAAAAAACGAGAATAAAATCTAAGTTTTTCAAGAAACTTAAGCAGCGCACAGGCTTAAGTTTTTTGTTTTAAAAATAGCTAATATTAGCCATTTTAAAAATAGGTTATCCACTTTTTCCTTTATTTTTAGCCATCTTCTTGTGATTCTTTAAAAAAAACGCTATACTAGGTAAGTATTATTTAATAAGTTAAAGTACAAACATGCGAAAACCAATGACAAAGTCTCAGTTAATGGCCGCTTTGGCTGATAAAACTGGGATGAGCAAAAAAGACGTTCAGGGTTTCTGGGAAACCATGGTAGAGTTGGCGTACAAAGAGACCAAAGAAGCTGGTCAATGTACCCTTCCCGGCCTTGGTAAATTAGTTAAACAACATCGCAAGGCCCGTCAGGGTCGTAATCCAGCCACTGGAGCGTCTATTCAAATCCCTGCAAAAACAGTTTGCAAATTCCGTGTCGCTAAAGCCGCTAAAGATGCCGTACTAGAATAATTCAAGACAAAATAAAAAATGGACTTACATGTCCATTTTTTATTTTACGTATCACTCAATTATCTTTTTCTTTTTTTTGCAGCTTTACGTTTTGTTGTTTTCTTTTTAGTAGCTGGTTTACGTTTCGCAGTTTTTCTTTTAGCTACTTTTCTTTTTGGTTTTCTAGCAACTTTCTTTTTGGTTGCAGTTCTTTTTTTTGTTGGCATGGTTATGCACCTCCTTTCTTTTTAATTTGTATTTTTATTATAACTTTTTTTAAAAATAAAAGAAATGTTTTTTTAAAAGTAGTTGTGGATAACTTTTTATTTTTTAAAATTTTTTTTGCAATATTTTTTTTAAAAGTTTAAAAAAAATTATTAATAAACAAAAAATATTTTTTAAAAATAAAAATAAATTAACTGGCTTTATTTTGGGAGTATGTTATATTTAATATCATGGAATTATTTTTCGTGCTCATTATTTTAATGCTGTTAGTCTCTTTTTTAATCCCGGCTGTATCTTTAGCTCCTTGGTTACCGATGTGGAAAAAAGACTTACCGCGAGTTTTTGCACTAGCTAAATTACAGCCCAAACAGGTTTTTTATGATTTGGGTTGTGGTGATGGCCGCACCGTGTTTTATGCGGCTAAACAAGAACCAACCATCAAAGCCTTGGGCATCGAGCTTTCTTTGCCGATGTTTCTTATTTGTCAATTGAAGCGTTTATTCTCTGCTCAAAAGAATACAAAATTTTTATTAAAAAACGCTTTAAAACAAAATTTATCCGACGCTGATGTGGTTTTCATTTATGCTCTTCCGGATAATTTAAAAAAGAAAGTAGTATCCAAATTAAAACAAGAAATGAAAAAAGGTTCAATGGTGATTTCTTATGCTTTTAAGATTGAGGGTTTGGAGCCGGTCATTATTGATAAACCGGCTCAGCATCTTTTACCAGTCAATGTTTACCAATTTTAATTTTTATTAGTTAATAAATATGTTAAGAAAAATATCTATTTGTCAAAGCGCCAGCTGTGATCATCAAGGGTCAGAGATTATTTTTAATCGTTTAGAAAATCTTTACGCGGAAAAATTTCGGGAACAATATCCAAATTTGATTATAGAAAAAGTAGATTGTTTGGGAGATTGCGCGCAAGGGCCGATTATTAAAATTAACGACGCCATTGTTTTAAGAAATTTTGAAAAAGAAAAAGTACCATTGCTGTTTGAAAACCCAGAAGCAGTTTTGGGAAAAATTATGCACGTGCAAGATGAAGATCGAGAAGCGTTTGAAAGGATTATTGGTGGTGATTTATTTTAAAGACAATAAGTTGTGACATTTTATATCACAAAATAATAAACAAAAAAGATAATAAAGCAAAACTGCAACATCAAACCGGTGCTGAAACGAATTGGCGTATAAACCAAAGTGTGCCAAAACATATGAAAAGAATAGTGTAATTTTAAAAAACGATGATAGTTTTTAGTTATTTTTTGAAAAAAACCGGAGTAAACCGTTCGAAATTTTTCTAAGTTTTTTGTATAAAGAGTAATAAAAATATCTGGCAAAATACTTCCTACTACCGCAACGGCTAACAAGGCATGAGAAATGTCTGGCTTAAAATGCAATAAAGACAGCAAGAGCAAAATGAGCAAGAATAAATCTAACGAGGCCACCGTTAAAGCAAAAGCGTCTTTTCTGTTGTGGACATGACGCAAATGAATAAATTCGTCTCCATGAGGCAAGGTGTCAATCACATAGTGACTAATAACGGCTACTATAAAACCGGCCAAGATATTATTAGTCCACTGAGTGATCATAATTCCGGTAGCGGCGTGAGTGGTAAGAGTCATATTGATTGTTGCGGGGGAGGGATTTGAACCCCCAACCTGCTGGTTATGAGCCAGCCGAGCTGCCGGATTGCTCCACCCCGCGTTATGGTATTTTTCGTAATATTTAGAATAACATCTTTTGTTTTAAAATGCAATCTAAATTTTTTAATTGTCAAAAATGCCGGAGGAGAGAATCGAACTCTCATGGACAAAGTCCGCACGATTTTGAGTCGTGTGCGTCTACCAATTCCGCCACCCCGGCCGGAAAAAGACAATCTTTATTTTATGATAAAATTTTTTTTATGTCAATATAACAGTCAAATATAACAGTCAAAAATCAGCTATAGAATTTTTTCTCAAATTTGCTATAATCTTAAATTATAAGTCTTGTACTGTTTTATGAGTAGGATTATCTCTATTGTTAATCAAAAAGGGGGTGTAGGCAAAACTACCACTTCTATCAATTTAGCCAGTAGTTTAGCGCAGTTAAAACAACGAGTCTTATTGATAGACATGGATCCGCAAGGCAACACCACCTCTGGTTTGGGTGTGGATTTGCAAAAAGTTACGGTTTCCATGTATCAAGCTTTAGTACAGAATATGTCTTTAAATAGCGTGATTGTGAAAACCGCCATAGAGAATTTAGATATTGCTCCCGCTAGTGTTGATTTGGCTGGCGCGGCCGTAGAACTGGTGCCAGTAGAGCAAAGAGAATTTCGTTTATTGCAATCTATCCAAAAAATTGAAGATCAGTATGATTTTATTTTTATTGATTGTCCGCCTTCTTTGGGAATTTTAACAGTTAATGGCATTGTGGGAGCTAAAGAAATTTTAATTCCGGTACAAGCGGAATATTACGCCCTAGAAGGCTTGGGACAATTATTACAGACTATTGCTTTGGTAAAACAACATTTAAAGCCTGATTTAGAAATTTTGGGTGCGGTTTTAACTATGTTTGATAAACGTAATAAATTATCGGAAGCGGTTTTTCGTGATATTTATCAGTATTTTCCCAATACGGTTTTTAAACCCGTGATTCCGCGCAATGTTCGTTTAGCCGAGGCTCCTTCTTTTGGCCAGCCCATTACTACTTATGATCCTCACTCCAAGGGTGGCAAGGCTTATTGGAAATTGGCTAAAGAAGTATTATACACTACTACGGCCATGAATTCACGCAGTCAATTAAATACTTTATCAGAATAATTAATTTTAATATATGAATACAGGTTTAGGTCGCGGGCTGAGCTCGCTTATTCCCCCCAAGCATAATCAATTTTCCAACGCTAATGCCCTGTCTGCTTCTGATCAGGATTTACAACAGTTGCCTTTTATTAAAATTCATGAAATTCCTCTGTTGAGCATTGCTCCCAACCCTTTGCAACCACGCCAGCATTTTGATGAAAAGAATTTAACGGAATTAGTAGAGTCTATTCGTCATTATGGTTTATTAGAGCCGGTGATTGTTACTAAAAAAGGAGAACAATATCAATTAGTAGCCGGCGAGCGTCGTTTTCGAGCTTTTAAAATATTAAAGAAAAATAGTATTCCGGCGATCATTAAAACCGCTTCTGATTTAGAAAGACTGGAGCTGGCGATGATTGAAAATTTACAAAGACAGGATTTAAACCCGATAGAAAAAGCGCAAGGCATGGCTAAACTAGTTAACGATTTTGGCTTAACTCAAGCCGAGGCCGCTCAAAAACTGGGGGTAGCGCGTTCTTCTTTGGCCAATGCTATTCGTTTATTGGATTTACCCACAGAAATTCAACTAGCTTTGAGCTCTGGCAAAATTTCCGAAGGACACGCTAAAATATTACTTAGTCTTGATTCAGGCCAGGAGCGTTTAAATGCTTTTCATCAACTCATTAAAGGACGCGGTCTTAGCGTGCAAGATTTATCTTTGGTAGTACAACCAAAAAGACGATCTAAAAAAAATAATGATCAAAACCAAGATTTTAATTTGCGTTCTTTGGAAGATAGCTTACAGTCTATTTTAAATACTAAAGTTTCCATAAAAAACAAGACTACAGGAGGAAAAAGAATTATTATTGAAACTTATTCTGATGAAGATTTTAAAAGGGTGCTGAAATTTTTAAGTTAAAATTAAGAACTAAAGGGAATAAAGTTTAATAATTTTTTTCTTTTTTTATTTATATACTTACGGATATGATATTGAGCCGCATTGGTTTTTACAAATTTTAGCCAATTTTCATCCGGGCCTTTTCGATGTTCGTCAGTAAAAATTTCCACCACATCTCCGCTTTTTAGCGTAGTATGCAAATGGCTGATATGGTTATTGATTTTTACACCACAGCATTTGTTGCCTAGTTCAGTATGGATTTGATAAGCAAAATCAACCGGAGTGGCATCTTCCGGCAATTCAATCACATCTCCCAGGGGAGTAAAAATAAAAATATAATTTTGAAATACGTTGATTTTTAAAGTTTCCAACAGTTGATTCTCATCTTTAATTTCATTTTGGAGCTCTATTAAATTTTTCATCCACATTAGTCTTTGGTCTCTGGATTCTTTATTGAACGCAACTCCTTCTTTGTATTGCCAATGAGCCGCAATACCAAAAGCCGCTTCTTTGTGCATGCGTGGTGTACGAATTTGTATTTCCACAATTTCTCCGTGTACTTTATCTTGAGAAAATTGTGATGGTGAAAAAACCGTAGTATGCAGAGATTGATAGCCGTTGGGCTTGGGCTGAGAAATATAGTCTTTAATTCTGCCCTTCAAAGGCTTGCATAGCTCATGAATAATTCCCAAAGCCTCGTAACACCTGGCTACATCTTCGACAATTAAACGTACTGCCATCAAATCATATATTTTTGATAAATCCCGATCATATTTTAACAGTTTTCTGTAAAGAGAATATAAGTGCTTAGCTCGTCCGTGAATGGCTAATAATTTAATATCATGTTTTTCAAATTCTTTTTTAATAAAATTGATAAACAAATTTATAAATTTTTCTTTTTCTTTCAAGCGGGGATTAATTTTGGCCATAAGCCATTTATATTCTGTGGGATAAACATAAGGAAAAGACAAGTCTTCCAATTGACCTCTAATTTTTCCCATTCCCAAGCGATTGGCAATCGGAGCATAAATTTCCAAGCTCTCTAAAGCGATGCGTTTTTGTTTATCTTTAGGCAGGGCGCTTAAAGTTTGCAGATTATTGATGCGGTCGGCAAATTTTATCAAAATAATACGCACATCTTTCGCCATCGCCACAAACATATGGCGTAAATTTTCTATATAACGATCCGCGCCGCGATATTTTAAAAGCCCCAATTTAGTTACACCTTCTACCAAAAAAGCAATATGTTTTCCAAATTCTTTTTTGACCTCTTTTAAAGTTCTATCGGTATCTTCTGGCACGTCATGTAACAGTCCGGCAATAATTGTATCTTGGTCTAAATCAAGCTTGGCTAAAGTAATGGCAGTAGCTAAAGGATGGACAATATATAAATCTCCTGATTTGCGCAGTTGGTCTTTATGAGCTGATTTAGCAAAATTGTAAGCCTGGGTCAGTAAATTTAAATCAG
>MHKJ01000018.1:19795-24867 GCA_001818355.1 Candidatus Kerfeldbacteria bacterium RIFOXYC2_FULL_38_9
ATATCTTAACCTTATCTTGATTTAATGTCTTTTTCAAGTCTTGGCGTAAAATCTCTTTTTTTGTTTTCTTTTTTTAGCCAAAAGCTCTACGGCCATAGTGGTGGTAATTTTTTCCGGTGCAATCCCTAGTTTTTTATTTATGGAAACATTAGTCACACCATCGGTTATATAAGGACCAAAACGACCATTTTTAATCAAAATTTTCTGTTTTGAATTAGGATCCTCTCCTAATTCGGCCAAAGGAGTAGCCAGCTTTTTCTTTTTTTCTTCTGATTCGGTTAACAAAGTTTTGGCCTCAGACAGAGAAATCGTACGAGGGTCCTGATTTTTAAGAGAGGCAGTGACGTTGCCGGCGCGTAAATAAGGACCAAAACGACCATCATCAGCCAAAATTTCATCTCCATTTTCTCTTTTACCAACTTTTCTTGGTAAAATAAGCAAATGCTTTGCCTCCTCCAGGGTAATGGTTTCAATAGATTGTCCCTTGAAAAGACTAGCGCTTTTTGGTTTTGGCAATTTTGCTTTTTTATCTTCAGCCGACCACTCTCCCAGCTGAACAAAAGGACCGAACCTTCCATTTTTGACAATAATATTTTTACCGCTTTCCAAGTCTTTACCAACAACACGTTCTTTCATAATATCGCCTTTGTTGAGCAGAGAATCTTTGTTGGTTAGGTTTTCGTGAAAAGGAGTATAAAAATTTTCTACCAGCTTTGTCCAATTTTGTTGTCCACTTTCTACACCGTCTAAATCTTTTTCCATTTTAGCGGTAAATTCAAAATCTACAATGCGTTCAAAATGTTCAAATAACAAATCATTGACAATATAAGCAATGGCCAGGGGATAGAGTTTTTTGTTTTGATCTCGTTCCACATAACCGCGGCTAATTACCGTGCTGATAGTGGGTGCGTAAGTGGAAGGTCTACCAATGCCGTATTCTTCTAAAGCTTTTACTAGCGTGGCATCAGAATAACGAGCCGTGGGTTCAGTAAAATGTTTAGCGGGAATAATTTCTTGGTGAGCCACCGCATCGCCTTCAGCTAAAGCAGGTAAAATTTTATCTTGAGCGGAATGATAAACTTTCATAAAGCCGTCAAACAGTACATTACTGCCGTTGGCGCGAAAAGTATAATTTTTTGCTTTTAAATCCACAGTTGTTCTTTCCAAAATCGCATTTGGCATTTGTGTTGCCACAGTTCTGCGCCAAATTAAATCATATAATCTTTTTTGGCCGTTGTCTCGAGATTTAAAAGTTTGCGGAGTGACATTCACATCAGTGGGACGAATAGCTTCGTGGGCTTCTTGTGCGCCTTTGGATTTGGTTTTATAAACCCGACTGCCGGTGGCGTATTGCGGGCCAAAACTTTTTTGCAGAAATTTTTGCGTATTGGCTAAAAAAGTTTGAGCTAAATTTAAAGAATCCGTACGCATGTAGGTGATTTTTCCGGTTTCATATAGTTTTTGCGCCAGCACCATAGTTTGTTTGGCAGAAAACCCGAGTTGATTATTAGCTTCAATTTGGAGGGTGGAAGTGGTAAGAGGAGCGGGCGCTTTTTTAACTATTTCTTTTTTTTCTGTCTTGGCTACAGAAAAATCAGCATTTTTCAGATCATTAACTATTTTTTGTGCCGTCGGCTCATTTTTTATATCCAATTTTTTTAAAATCCGATCATCAATAGCGTTTAATTTACCAGGAAATTTTATTTTATTTTTTTCAAAATCAGTTTCAATAGTCCAGTATTCCTCTTTTTTAAAAGCATCTCGTTCTCGTTCTCTTTCCACAATCATGCGCACCGCCACTGATTGCACGCGACCGGCGGAAAGTCCGTATTGCACTTTTTTCCATAAAAAAGGAGATAATTCGTAGCCCACTAACCGATCTACTATCCGGCGCGCTTGTTGAGCATTGACGCTGTTTTGATCAATATCTCGCGGATTTTCTAAAGCGTGTACAATAGCTTCTTTGGTGATTTCATGAAAAACAATACGCTTCACCGCTTTATTTTTTACATCTAAAATTTCATAAAGATGCCAAGCAATCGCCTCTCCTTCGCGGTCTTCGTCTGTGGCTAGATAGATTTCGTCTGCTTTTTTGGCCAGTTTGCGCAAAATACGAACTTGCGTTTCAGCTTTTTGAGGAATGACATAATCAGGAGTAAAGTTTTGTTTGATATTCACCCCGATTTTACTTTTAGGCAAATCACGCACATGGCCGAAAGAAGACTCAATAACGTAATCTTTATTTAAAAATTTGGTGATAGTTTTGGCTTTGGTAGGGGATTCGACAATGACCAGTTTCATAAATTAGTTTAAAAATGATTTTTTAAAAGTATGTTCCTCTTTATAAAGGAGGAATATTTTTTTGTCAAACAGGAAAGCAGTTGCGTTTTTCCACAATACCTTGTTCTAAGATGAAAGATTGGCGCAATTTTCCGCATAAATAAAGAGAGCCTGTGATTAAAATAAGAGGGTTTTTATCAGCATTTTTTTGGCGGCAATTTTTTAAACAAGCGCTTAATGCTTTGGTAGCCACGGGTTCTAAAATAATTTTAATAGCGGGGTTTATTTTGTGTAAAACGCGACCTACTTGAGAGCTAGGAATGGAGCCAAAGCCGGGCAACTGAAAAGAGGTTAAATAAGCAGTATCTACTAATTTTGCTAATGGCGCCAAAAGTTCGGTTACCTTTTTACCTTTTTTGGCTGCAAAAATTAAGTAGAATTTACCCCAGGGTTTAAATTGTTTTAAAGTTTTGGTTAAAGCCAAAATTTTTGCCAGATCGTGCGCGCCATCTAAAATGATCAAGGGTTTTTTTTGCAAAATTTCTATGCGCGCCGGCAAACGGGCTTTTTGCAGGCCTTTTTTAATCATTGCTGGTTTGATTTTTAAATGTTTAGCCGCGGCTTCAGCCAGAGCTGCATTGTTTTGTTGATGAGCGCCCGGCATTATTAAAGTAAAATTTTTGGCTGGTTGTGCATAATGAATTTTTTGGTGAAATTTTTTCGCTTCTTTGTTAAAAATTTTGCGTACGCTGGGTTTAGTTTCGGCAGAGAAAATAACTGAATTTTTTTTAATAATTCCGGCTTTATGCCAGGCGATTGCTGTTACTGTTTTGCCCAGCACCTCCGTATGATCCAGGCTGACATTGGTGAGTATGCAAATTAAAGGGGCGGGAATAATATTGGTTAAATCATATCTGCCACCACAACTGGTTTCTATTACCAACCATTGACAATGTTCCTTTTTAAAAGCGATTAAAGCTACGGCAAAAGCAATTTCTGAATAAGATGGCCGCCAAGGATCATTGTGTTTTAATCTCTCCACCAAAGGCAAAACTTTATTTACGGCCCAAATGAAAGATTGCGGATTGATTAGTTTACCGCGTACCTGCATGCGCTCTAAAGTGGTACTGACGTGCGGTGAAGTATGCAAACCGACATTGTAACGAGCGGCATGTAAAACTTCGTAAATCATGGTGGCAGTAGAGCCCTTACCCGCAGTTCCGGCTACGTGAATATAATTAAAATTTTTTTCCGGATTTTTTAATTTGGCCATAAGCCGCTGAGTTCTTTCTAAAAAAAACTTTCCATTTTTTTGAACAGTGCTGTCCATATAAGATTTTTTCAGAGGCTGAATGGTTTTTTCCAAGCGCCTTACTGCTTTTTTATAGTCAGAGAAAATCATGCTGAGAGTGTAACAAATTATTTTACATATTGTCCATTACCGCAGTCGTGCAAGGCGGTTTTTAAAACCAAAGCAGTAACCAGTTGCATAATTTCGGAGATTGTTTTCTCACTTTTTTTAGTTAAAGCTTCTAAGGTTAAGGGTGTTCCTTCAAAACAAGCTAGAATTTCTTTTTCTGCCGGTGAAAAATTTTGAGAGGTGATATTTTCTTGATCAGTGTTTAGATTTTGCCGCAAGTATTCCAAAGCGCTAAACAGCGAAGCGCAAGAAAGCCAAGGGGTCGCTCCTTGTTCGATGAGCCAGTTGGTGCCGCTGGAGCGCTGAGAAAAAATATCTCCCGGTACGGCAAAAACCTCTCGGTTGTTCTCTCTGGCAAAACGCGCGGTAATTAAAGAGCCGCTTTTTTTATTAGCTTCCACCACAATAGTTGCTGGCGCTAAACCGGCAATAATGCGGTTGCGTTCCGGAAAATTTTTCGGATAGCTGATAGTGCCGGGAGCGTATTCCGAAATCAGCAATCCGTTATTTTTTAAAATTTCTTTGGCCAGACCCAAATTGATAGCCGGATAAATTTCCTCATCTAAGACCGAGGTGCCCAAAACCGCAATAGTTTTGCCGTGAAAATTTAAAGTTTGTTTGTGAGTCTCGCCATCAATACCAAAAGCCAAGCCGCTGACCGTCACAAAATTAAATCGCACCAGTTGTTCGACCGCATCTTGTACTACGCGTTGGCCATAAGCGGTAGCTTTACGACTGCCGATCATAGACACCAGACGTTTGCTATTTAACAATTTTATATTGCCGCGACAATAAAGCAAAAAAGGCGGCCAGGCTATTTCTCGTAACAATTTAGGGTAGTCGGCGTTGAGCGGAGTGAGTAATTGAATATGATGTTTTTTTTGCACCAACTGGAATTCTTGCCAGGTTTTTTCCACATTTATTTTTTGACGTTGATATACAAACTGGTAAGCATTTTTATTTTTTACTTTTGCCTTTCGTAAACTTTCTTCACTTGCTTGCCATAAATTTTGGGCAGACTTAAAAATCGTCAATAAGCGATGGATTTTAGGCAAATCCAAAGCACTAATTAAATTAAGTGCGTGTAAATACTTGGTTTCTAATTGAGACATAATATTTGATAAATAAAAAACTCCTCAAAAACGGGCTGTTTTATAAGGAGTGTCCAATTTCACTATAACACAACTCTTCTTTTTTTCCAATCATTTTCGTGATATAATAAAGAATATGGAAAGAATACCAACCATGTTTAAGATAGTGCGCAGTGATATTAAAAGTTTACCTAAGCCGGCATTGCTGATGATTGTGGCTATGTCTTTATATACTTTTGGCTGGGGCTTTGCCGATCCCTTTTTTTCTCTTTATTTAGATA
>MHKJ01000018.1:24882-28880 GCA_001818355.1 Candidatus Kerfeldbacteria bacterium RIFOXYC2_FULL_38_9
TTCCGGTAGGGGCAATATTAGACAGAGCCAATCATTACCCTTTGTTGATTGGTGCCAAAATAGGTTATGTTTTTGTGGTTCTTTTGTATTTTTGTGCTGGTCTTTTTAATTCTCTGCCTTTGTTAATTATAGCTTTGATTTTAAATGGTTTTCTCATGCCTTTTGTTTGGGCCGGCACCATGGCCACTTTGCAAGATTATGCTAATCAAAAAAACGCCAGTTTGATTTTTGGTCTTTATACCACCTCTTATAATTTTTTATGGATTATCGGTTTAGCTTTTTCTTTGGTTTTAGTGGCGCATTTGCCTATTTATTATATTTTTCTGCCGATTGTTATTTTTTTAATAGCGAGCGCTTGGTGCCACCAAGGCCAGCAAGACAAACACGCCGAATCGCTTAAAACAACTTTAAAAGATGTCGTTATTAAGGACAAACTGTTTTTACGTATGTTGCAAGAAATGAAGTATTTTAATATTGAAATGTGGCTGATGTATTTATTTTCTTTTTTAATGGTAACCGTATCGATTTTAACCTTCACTTTTTTACCACTTTACGCTACTGATAAAGGATTTTCCATTCCGCAAGTGGGATTATTGGTTTTAATTATAACTTTACCCTCCATATTTAGTTTTGTGGTAGTGGAAATAGCCAATCGTTACGAAAGATTACGTAATATAATTTTTGGCGCTCTGATTTCGGCGATAGCGGCTCTTATGTTTTTTATTTTAAAACCTACGGGAATAGAGATTTTTTTGTGCGGATTTTTGTTAAGTCTTGGTTATGCGATTGCTCTTCCTTCTTTAAACGCCGTTATTACCGTGTTAACGCCCAAACAATATACGGGCACAGGCTCTGCTTTAATTAACATCGCTTGGTTTGCTTCGGTGATGATTTTTGCTCCCATTATAGGATTTTTATTAGATCGTTTTGGTTGGCATTTTACTTATGCCATTATGGGTGTTTTTTATTTTTTGTTGACGGTCATGATGATGGTTATTCGTTTCCATTTTAAAAAACGTAATTTGTTGTATCACGCTAATCACCCTCACTCTTCTCATCATCCTTATATTTTATGAGCAAAATCCACACAGCTTTAGTTCATCGTTTAGTTGAGGTTTTAAAAGAAGACGAGCGGGTTTTGGCCGCTTGGGTTGAGGGTTCTTTGGCGCGCAGTGAAGCTGATGATTATTCAGATATTGATTTATGGCTTTGTGTAAAAGACAACGCTTTTGAAGATTTTATTGACAGCCGTGAACAGTTTGCGGCTCAACTTGGTCCGGTTTTAAGCATTTTATATCCCAGAAATATTGATCATGATTTTAATTTGATGGATTCATTTAAAATTATTTTTGAAGATCAACCCCTTACTTTAACTTTGGATGTCGAAGTGCAAAAACGCAGTAGAAAATTTTTCTTTACCAAAGACTCGGAAGCGGAAGAATGTCGAATTTTATTTGATCGGGCGGAAATTATTAAATATCGTCCTTTTAATCCCCAAATAGTAGAACAACACGCGGAAGAGGTTTTTGATGATGTGGTGGTGCGTTTTTGGCATCAGGTTCCTTTAGTGTTGTCACATATTTACCGGGGTGATTTATTAGAAGCCATGAATTATTATTGGCAAGACTTAAATTATTTAATTAGTCTTTATCGAATTTTGTATACTCCGGAAAAGGTAGACTGGGGTTTTAAAGACATTGAATATGATTTACCAGAAGAGGTGATTAAAGAATTGTATGATTTAATGCCTCACCCTCATCCCAAGGCTTTGCCCAAGTTATTGAAAAAGTTAGCCAAAAGATTTTTTAAACAAAGCAGAGTGGTGGGCAAAAGAATTAAAGCTCCTGTGCCATCAGCGCTGGCTCAGGCGATATTAAAGGAGTTATAAATTTATTTTATGGTTTATATAAAACATTCAACAGATTTTGTGCCCGGCAAAAACAGAGATGAATCAGTACGGCCTGTGCCCATAAAAATCCAAGGAAGATTTTTAGCTATCAGGTGGTTTTTTTATGGATCGTTAACAGCCATTATCGGTTTTGTTGTTTTGGGAGTGTATTTATATTTTCAAGCTCAAAGTTTTTTAACGACTTTATAATTTTATTTATGGAAAGAGCAGAAATTTTTCATTACTGTCCGCGTTGCCGTATCGACAAAATTCAAAAAAATAACGATGGTTCTATTCACTGCTTACAATGTAATTTGACACTTTTTTTCAATGCTGCTTCTCCAGCCACTGCCGCTATTATTTTAAATAAAGAGGGTAAAATTTTATTACAAAAAAGAGGATTAAATCCGGGTAAGGGAAAATGGGATTTGCCCGGAGGATTTATGTTAAGTGGAGAAACCGCAGAAGAGGGCGTAAAAAGAGAGGTAAAAGAAGAGGTGGGCATTGAAATTTATGATTTGGTTTATTTTTCTTCCGCCGCCAATATTTATGCTTATCAAGAAATTGATTATCCCACTATTGATCTGTGTTTTATTGCTACAACTAAAGAAATACCCAAGCCTCAAGATCAGGAGGTCTGGCATGCGGTCTTTTTAGCTCCGGAAGAAGTTGATTTACAAAAAATTGCCTTTCCCTCTGTTCGGCTGTTTTTAGAGAAATATTTAAAGCAAATTAAGTCTTAAAATTGCGGCTACTTAGAGCTTATGATATAATTTAATCAGTTTTAATCAATTAACCAATAATATCATGAGATCACCAGAAAGGCCAGGAGGAGCTCTGCCGCAATGGCAACTCTTTGAACAAAAAGTACACCTTGTAGACGGAAAACAAAAAGTCGTAGGGTTTAATGCTCCCGATGGTAAATATTACCTACTCGCAGAAGGTGAAGAGTTGGTGCATATAAAATCTGAAAGTGGTTCCGGCAGAAATACCTTCATTCGTAAAAATGAACAAGATATTCCGTTCGATGAATGGAAAGAGGGTAAATAAATTGCCAAAAAATTAATAATAAGGAAAAGAAATTTCTGGCTACATCACATAACCTTCTATATACCAGTTAACCCCACCACTGTGGATAAAGGTTAATTTGGTTCTTGGTAGGGTTTGTTGTTTTTCTAAACAGCCCTGTTTATTTTGTGTTTGTTGCCCATATTTATTGTCCTATGCTACAATAGGGCTATTATGACCCGCAGACAACTGGAAAATTTTTTTCCCGATACCTATAATTTTTTTGCCGAAGTTTTTGATAAACATCCTTTTTGGCAGGCTGTTTTTCAGCTTAGTTTAGACGAGGCTAAAAATGGAGAAACCTTGCTTTCGGATCTGGAAAGAATTTTTTCCTCTTTGCGCCTATTAGACAATCATCGGGTTTTAAAAGACCACCTGGAAGATATTCACAATCATGATGAACTGATGGCCATGTTAACCAGTTTGTATATGGCTTATTTGTATCGTGAACATCATCCGCGCCTAATTAGTGGTAAACACGGCTATGATCTAGAACTGCAAGTAGCCGATCAATTGATTGCTATGGGAGTAGTGCAATTTAAAAATTTTGAACCTTTGCAGATTCAGTTTGCCCCTCAAATTGAAGATGAAATGCAACATTGGCAAGCTATGCAAGAGAACGAGCAGAATTCTACAGAGCTGTTTTTTCATCACCTGAAAAAGCATGCTCGCAAATTAAAAGAGCACCCCCAGGCAAAACATCAAATTATGGCGGCAATTACCAAGCAATCCGCTCTGTCTTATAGTACGCTTATTGATCAACATGTTAAAAAACACCAAACCCAGATGCAAGAAAATTTTCCGCACCTTGCTGGCATTGTTTTAGTCGATCCCCGGCCGGGTAAAGAACGAGCCAAGTTCATTCCTTTTCATGGCGAAGTGCATGAGTTGGAAATGCTTTTACAAAAAAATAGTAATTAAAAATAGTATGAAAAAATTTTTTCCCAGTTTTGTTTTTCTTTGTATGTTAGTTTTAGTGGGTTTGTTTCCTACTGGGAGCAGGGCCTCGATTCAAACTTTAAACATTACCGCCACCAAAGGT
>MHKJ01000018.1:28893-30663 GCA_001818355.1 Candidatus Kerfeldbacteria bacterium RIFOXYC2_FULL_38_9
CCACTATTACCGTGGCTGAGGGCGACACCGTGAATTTAAGTATTACCGCCAGTGATGATAAGTACACTTTTGCAATTGCCGGTTACGGTATTAACGAAACTATCAATAAAGGAAAGTCCGCTGAAATTGGTTTTGTGGCTAAACAATCCGCCAGTTTTGTGTTAACTTGTGCTACCTGCGGCAAAAGCGCTAGTGCCGGTACTTTGGCGGTAGAGGGTTCCACTGATAATAACAGTAATACCAACTCTACTAATTCTCAAAACAGTAACGCCAACACCAATAACCAAACAGACACTACTGCGCCCACTATTTCCGGAATCACTGTGGCCGAAAGTGAAAGTGGTACAGCCACTATCAGCTGGAGCTCTGATGAGGCCGCTTTCGGACAAGTAGAATACGGCGCCAAAACTGGGTCTTATACGTCGGCCACTGCTTTAGAAACCCAAGCAACCAAGTCTCACACCGCCAGCCTTAGCGGTCTTACTGCTGATACTACTTATTATTATCGCGTAAAAAGTAAAGATGAAACAGGAAATTTAGCGCACAGCTCTGAGGCCACCTTTACCACCAAAGAAGAAAATAAAACTTGTGATGATTTAACTTGCGAGGAAGGAGAAACCTGTAAGTTAGTGGACAGCGAACCTCAATGTGTAGCTGATGAAGAAATAGACGCTAAAACCTGTGATGATTTAACTTGCGAAGAAGGGGAGAGCTGTAAAATAGTAGAAGATCAAGCAAAATGCGTGGCTGATGATGAAGAGGCGAAAGAATCAGAGACCGGCAAGGTGATTATTTCTTCCATTAAAACCGATCAAGGAACTTATACTGCCAATGACAGCAATATTACTTTAACGAGTGGCTCCCAAATTACTATTACCGGTACTGCCGAAAGTGACAGCGAGATTTCTTTGGAGTTTTGTTGCGCCACTACTCGTTACACGGTTTACGCGCAAAAAAATGGAGACTGGTCTTTTCAAGGTATGCCGCCGTTGGATGCCGGAAATAATACTATTAAAATTTCTGAAAAAGGATCAAATGCGCCAGCCATCAATATTAAATTTACCATGGTAGATCAAGCCGACAGTAATACCAATAATAATCAAAGCGTTACTGGCGCGGCAGATGCGAACAAACACGGAGGGTGGGTGGTACCGGTAATTATCGTGGGTTTATTGATTGTGGTATTTTCCGGGGTAATGTTTGTAAGACAAGTACGACGTTAATTACATGGGCGACTTAAAGCAGTTAATCGCCGCCACTGGTTTTGAGATTTTTAATGTTTTGCCAGTCAGCCCCAGTAAAACTTTTTTTCATTTTAAAAATTGGTTGCAAGCGGGAAATCAAGCGCAAATGCACTGGCTGGCACGTCCTGATGCTGTGGATAAAAGAGCAGATTTGCGTAAAATTATGCCAAATGCTCAGTCAGTATTAGTGTTGGGTTTCAGATATACACCACCGGCAATTCCTCAAAATTTATTAAACGATCCGGCGCGCGGCATTATCGCGCGTTACGCTCTTTATGATGATTACCACCAAATTTTAAAACAGAAGCTGAAGTTAATTGTTGTTAGTTTAAAGCAGTCACTGGGAGATTTTTCTGATAAAATATATGTTGATACCGGTCCTATTTTAGAACGCGAGTTGGCTGTTTACGCCAATTTGGGATTTATTGGCCGCCACAGCAATTTGATTCATCGCCAATTGGGCTCTTATCTTTTTTTGGCAGAAATCATTACCAGCGTAAAAAAAGAAAATTTTCTTTTTTTTGAA
>MHKJ01000018.1:30679-31981 GCA_001818355.1 Candidatus Kerfeldbacteria bacterium RIFOXYC2_FULL_38_9
CCCAAAATAACGCTTGTCAGTTGTGTCATAAGTGTCAAACAAATTGTCCCACGCAAGCCATTGTCGACAACAAGATCATAGATGCGCGTAAATGCATTTCTTATTTAACCATTGAACACCAAGGAGTGATTCCATCAGCCCTTAGGCCTTTGTTAAAAAATCGTATTTATGGATGTGATCTTTGCCAGGAAGTTTGTCCTTATAATCAAACCGCTCAAGCACAAAAAGCCGTTGTTAAAAATGATTTTACGCAACACCCGGACTTAGTGGCGCCTCTTTTAGAGAGTCTTTTGTTTTTTCAAGAGGAAGAATTTAAGGAAAAGTTTAAAAATAGTCCAATTTTACGAGCCAAAAGAGAGGGCTTGATGCGTAATGTAGCTGTGGCTTTGGGAAATTGGCACCATCCGCGCGCGCGTATTTTATTAAAACAAATTTTACGGAAAGACCCGTCTTTGTTGGTGCGCACTCATGCGCAGTGGGGGCTGATGCGGCAATATTAAATATCTGGTACAATTATCTTATGTTTTTTTCTAAACAAATTTTAGGAGTTTTTTTACAAATCATCGCGATTTTTTTGGTTACTCTTTTATTTTCTCTGACCATCCTTATTTTTTGGCAAACACCACTGCAGACTTCTTTTGCCTTTTGGCCTGATTTTATTTTTTTGTTTTGTTTTATTATTGTTTTAGGAGTACTGCTAGTTAAATATGCTTCCAGAAAACAATTTGAGAAATTATTTTTTGGACTGGGCGCTTTTGCCGGTTTGTTTTCCTTTGGTTTATATTTTCTTCTAAATTTTATTGGTTATTTTTGGTCGGCTTTATTATCTTTAATAGGGGCTCTGGTTTTTTTATGGTATCGCTCTTACCGACCCTATTTGTGGTTGCACAATATTTTGATAATTATCAGCGTAGCCGGTCTTGTTAAAATTTTTAGCTTACAGTTTTTTCCTTCCAGACTGTTATTCATTTTAGCTGTTTTGGCGGTTTACGATGGATTATTGGCTTATTTTAAATATTTTGACAGGACCAGCATCAAAGTTTATTTTAATCGTCAGAATTTTTTAGGAGTGGTCATTCCTTTTAAATTATCTTGGTGGAGACAAATTCTAAAAGAACCGAAGACAGAAACGTTTTTTATTTTAGGTATAGGTGATTTGGCTTTTCCCATGTTTTTTGCTTTTTCTTGTTTGTGGTATTTTGGAATTAAAGCCTTTTTAATAACAGTTGGTTTTTTATTTTTGAGCTTATTTGTTTTATTGATTTTTGTTTTTTCAAAAAAGAGAAAAAAACCTTTTCCGGC
>MHKJ01000019.1 GCA_001818355.1 Candidatus Kerfeldbacteria bacterium RIFOXYC2_FULL_38_9
ATACGATGATTGGCCAGGGCCAATGCCAACCCATTGTCTTGATCACTGCTGTTGTGAGCCTGAAGTTGTGCGGGAATTGGAGAAAATCTTGGTAGGGATAGAACTCTGCCAAAAAATATCGTTCGATGATGGAGTGGGGGAAAAAATAAAATTATCCCCTGCATTTCGAAGAAAATAAGACTGGAAGGTGAGGGCGGTACCGATTTCGCGTTGAGGGTGTTTGAAAAAACACTTTCCGCACGGTACTGCCTCTTTTTTACTTATTTGCTTGTTTCCACAAAATTTCAAAATACACTTTAAATGCCTGTGTGGCTGTATTGCTTTCAATTTGAAAAAAAGAAAATTCGTTGCCTAAACTAATCAACGTTTTATTCCCATATAGACATCAATACCTTCTGCAAGTTGTTCTGCAAAATGCAAATCATTTTCTTCGGGAATCATGCGAAGAGTTGGTCCAATTTTTCCTTTTGGTCTTCCTAAATGCGACGCAAGCACCACTTTTCCTTTTTTTTGAATAATATATTCAATGGTTGGAAGTACTGCTTTAATATGTGTGTCGTCGGTGATGTTTTGCTGGGCATCAAGCAACACATTTAAATCAGCATGAAAAACACAGTTTGATTATGCAATACAAGACCTCGAATGGAACGCATGAAATAAAACATTAATTGTTCACAAAAACGTATATATATTATTCCACGGTCAATGTCTGTACATCACTTTTTTTATTTCCTTTCTTGTACACTGCTTTCAATTGATAATCACCTGCTTTCTTTCGTTTAATCACGCGTTGAAAATATCCGTTGGCTTTTGTGCGTACGCGAGCAATCACCACATATTTATCATCTCCCTGTTTTTTTTGCAAAATAAGAATTTGCTTTCCTTGTTTTCCGCTTTTTAACCAACCATACAAACGCGTCGCCTTATTTTTTGAAACAATTGATTTTTTTAACGCCAAGCTGAGTGGCAAACGTTCTTTTGTAATGACCTCTCTTGTCACGGTATCGGAAGACGCTTGTTCTATAGAAGAAGTAACGCGCGAAGTTGTAAGAGTATTTCCTTCCGCAAACACAACGCTTACTTCTGTTAATACTCCGCCTTCTTCTGTTTCAGTCATGTTCAACGAAGCTTGGGTGCCATCCATGAAAACCGCCAAATCATCAGCCGTTACTGTTTTTCCGGACATCGTACCCATGAGCGTAAGCATTGTGGGTGGCATATACATCTTAAAAAATCCAGTCACTCCCGCAGGGCCGGTTAATGTTAAACCAAAACCCATGGATTCAGGGCCTTCCGGCGGCATCAGTTGAAACTCCGGCACAGATGTGGAAATGTACCCTAGCGCCATAGATGCTGGCGGTCCCATGGATTGTTCGGGGTTCTCTGGGCTTGGATCTGCCACAGTTTCAATAAAAATAATTTGGAACATGGAAGAAAGAGCTTCTTCGTTTGGAATATAAAATGGAGTGGTAATAAATTCAATGGTGAATGCTTTGGCGTCTGTATCGTATTGCAGGGATTGTATTTCTGCACCCATACTTAACACCATTGGAGCGCCTGCGATAGCAACACCATCTGTTTCATCAATCGTGAATACTGCGGTGTATTCCACCTCGCCCATTGTTGAAGTGTATTGAAATGCTTTCAGCACTTCGATGGTTCCTTCGTGTGTATCCGGAACCATTTCGCTTATATCTGTGATTCCTTCACTCGGCGTGATGGATGTGGCGGCCACATCCCACGCGAGCGTGCGAACCGGCACAAATAACAAATACACCGCCGCACATACTACAGTATAGAATAAACTTCTCCTCATACGTATATTTTTATTATATTAATTCTTTCTTTTTTTCAGTATACACCAAAATATTCTTTCACCACAACTCTCTACTCGCCACTACTGCGGATTTGCAACCACAATTAAAGACTGATACTGCATCTGAACAAGGTCTAGGCTGATTTCTAAATCATCTGCCGTCACCGTACCGGTATCATCAAATTCATTATTTTTAATGTCACGCAACACAACTTCATACTGATTTGAAAAATCATTCACCTGCGTTATAAAATGCGGTACTACGGTTCCGATTGCAATAACATCGTACGATTTATTATTTTCCAATTTCGTTTGATAAATATCCAAATCATTCATCAAAGTATCAAATGCTTGTTGCATCACCAAAAGTTGCGCATCTTTTTGATCGGTTTCCGCGGCTTGCCAGTTTTCAAATTCCGCATACGCTTTGTTGGTATCGTTGTTTAATGTATTGGCAACCAGCACTATCGTATCCAATGGGTCTGTTGTATCTTCCGAAATAACCGGAATGGCCGCAGCCATTCGTTGCTTCACCAACGCACGCAATTCTGTTTGTATGGGTTGAAAAATTTTAATTTTTTCAGTTAATTGCGGATCCAATTCATAATAGGTAGCATAATTGTCGTCTTTATATTTTTCACGTTGAGTATAATCTACCAACTGATCATGCAGATTTGCCACATCCAAAAGAGCGGTAAAATACGCATCGTATTTTGCTTCAATTTGAGCTTTTGCTTCATCGTTGTCATGCATTTTTTCGCCCAAATCGAGCATATCTTTTTTTATTGTTTCAACCACTGTTTGAGAATCCGGTTGGGTGGGGTTGAGACTAGAATACACACCTAATGGATACAGCCCATTTTTTTGGACAAAATAATCCTCAGCTTGCTTTTGTTGATTTTGTATTTGATCTATATATGAATCTATAATGCCAAGGTGATAATCAAGACGATTATAATAAAACGGCTCATGAATACTGGACAGAGAAGAAGACTCCATGCTCAAACCCATTTTTTGTAAATTAAAAATGTCTTGCATGTTATAATCGCCGAATAATTTTATAGAAAAAATATTTCGACCATAACGAACCCCCAACACTGCGATGATAATAAAAATCCCGGTTAATACTATAGCTTTATTTTTATTCATATTGTCTCATTTATGTAATTACATAAATTATACTGCAGTATCTCAAAAACAACAATCTGTATTACTTGTCTTCCTACAAAATCTAAAAAATCCACATTGATACAATCTCCAGAATTCACAAGCTGTTGATTGGTGAAAGGCTCAATACTTCAAATCAAAATCTCAATCGCTCTCGCCATTTCGATTCTATTTTTTTAATGATTTGATTTCGAAAATAATCGTGTGTAGTATATATAATACGCATAACGGACTATAAAATGAGTTGTTTAGACACTCTCATTCTATCAAATAGTCCGTTTTGTGTTGTAAATTCAATACTTTAAAGTGTAGGCGGGTCAGAGGGGCCGGGATATGGCGAAACGCAAGGGAGCGGATGGTCTACGACAGCGACCTATTAAATAACCGATGAGGGAAAAATTGCTAAAATAGTACACTCGTCCAAAGTAGAACACGATGAATAAACAGTTATAAACCGTGTGTCATTGGGTTAGAATGTGACTTTTTTTTGGAAACACCACACAAAAAGCCGTACTCACAGCGATAATAAATAATGAAGCGCCAACAATCCATACGGGCTTATCAATAATATTGCCATACACAAACAAAGGGATACCGGCAAGAAAAGCAATTAACACGCCCCAAAATACACCACGCGCAGAAAGCCGCTTCCAATATAAGCTCAGCACTGTCGGCACAACCACACACGCCGCTACCGTATTAAATATCCACCACAAATGTTTTAACCCAAACCCGGGAATATAGTTGGCGGCTAGCGCGACCGCAAAACCGGAAACCATGATAAGCACCATGGCTTTTCGTGAATGATACACACCTCTGGTATCCAATTGGTTCCCCAGTTGTTCTTCTTCGGGTGTGAGTAAACGATCTTCATCTATTTTTTGCAAAATTCCTTTTTCCGTATCAGTATATTTCACCACATCGGTAACATATAATGAACTGGCGGCCATAACGCCGGAATCAAGTGTGGAGTACAAAGCGCTCAACAACATAATAACAAATATGGCCATAGCACCGGCAGGAAGCAAGGAACTTACCGTTGCCACACCAATCAGAGAAACATCTGCTCCGGCAGGCAGAACAACACCAATGCTTGAATTGGCCGCAAGAAAACCAAGCGCAGATAACGCCAATGGCACAATGCCAAACATAATGGCACCAAAAACAAACGAAGGAACAAGATTTTTTTTCTGAATGGCAAATGTTCTTTGCCAATATTGTTGATCGGAAATCGCACCGGAAATTAAACCAATGGCTGTGACAATGCCGAAAGAAAATGCAACTGAAGGGTCAAAAATATTGGTAAACTGACCGCTCACACCGCCAAAACCGGCGCTGACTGCACCAAAACCACCGGCCGCATGAATTGCCCATGGCACCACCACCACTATACCTATGATAATCAAAATAAATTGAATGAAGTCTGTCACAATAGAAGATTCCAAACCGGAAACAAAAGAGTAAATCAACACAGTCACGGCCATAATCAACATGGCGTATATCAGCGGTATGCCGGTTAATAACGAAACCAAACTTCCACCGGCAAACAACTGCACAGTGACTGCCATCAGTTGATAAAAGAAATAGGGAAACAAATACATTTTATGTACGCGTTCGCTTTGTAAGCGATACCGAATCCATTGTGGAAGCGTATACCCATACGGAAGTTTTGCACGAATTTTTGGCGCCAAAAATATAAACAACAGCAAGGCAATAATATTGGGGAAGGTAAACCAGAAAATTCCAGCCAAGCCTTTTTGATACGCCATTTGCACAGAAACAAATAATGCGGGCGCCCATATCCATGAAGCCGCGATACTGGTAGCGCCAAGCCACCACTTTACATTGCGTCCTGCCACTAAAAACCCTTGAATGCTTTTGTATTTTTTTGATCTGGCAAAAAAATAGGTGATAGCAATCATAAACGCGCCATACAAACCCAGTAACAAATAACCTTGTGTTTGAGTAAGAGAAAGTAAGTGTGTCATATAGAGTGGATAACTTAATATTGATTAACTGGGGCAAATACTATATGATAAATAGCGAGTGGCAAATACCACCACAGCTGTGTATAACAAAAAATACTAATATTAGCACAATTTTATGTACTTAGAACTATTACAAAACCTTGGATTATCCAAAAATGAAGCTGAAATTTACGAAAAATTGCTTGAATTGGGCGAGGCTTCGGTAAGTACCATTTCTGCCGAAACAAACATTAACCGTCGCAATATTTATGATGTGTTGAATAGAATGATGGAAAAAGGCCTGGTGTTCCCTATTGTACAAAAAGGTGACAGTTCATATAAGCCGGTTGACCCGAATAAACTAATGGAACTGCTCAAAGAAAAAGAATCGCAATTACAAAAAAACCTCCCTGATTTACAACAACTCTATCACACCACCCCAAAAGAAGATGAAGTGTATGTTTATAAAGGCCTGGAAGGATGGAAAAATTATATGCGCGACATGGTGCGCGTTGGACAACCCACCTATTTTATCGGCGCAAAAGGTGCGTGGCTGGATGAGCGCGTAAAATATTTTTACCCGCAATTTTACAAAGAAACCCAAAGAAAAAAAATTCGGTTCTATCACTTGTTTGATTGGGAAGTACGCGATAAATTTCCAAAAATTTTAAAATATGTAAAAAAAGATTATAAATTTTTACCCAAAGGGTATTCCGCCCCTGGTGGCGCTGTTGATATTTTTGGCGACCATGTGAATATTATATCCAATATGCGCCTTGGCGGATTTGAAGAAGAAGATTTTTCTTTCACTGTTATTGTGAACCAACAAATTGCCGATTCTTTCCGCGTGTGGTTTCACTATATGTGGGATTTTTGTCCGAAGATAAAATAAATTTTATGTTGTTTAAATTATAACTCTTTTAAAACACCTTGATAAACCGGCAACATAACCGCATCTTGTAACTCTGCTTCATGCGCTTGATACCATTTAAGCAATTTTTTATATGCTCCTGCCGGATTTTGAGGTAGTCCAAATTTTTTAGCTCGTGCTTTAAATAATTCTTTGGGAAAAATTTTTTTAAGTCTTTCTGCTGGTAATCCAAATCTATCTGGCTCAGCCATTTTGGTAATCACAGGCGACCAAGATTCGGCATAAATATTAACAGCATTTTCAAGACAGTCCTGCCAATGTTCTGCATCCAAGTTTTGCCAAACCGCTAGGGCTGATAAACGAGTAAGCCATAAATTTTCATTTTGATAAGGAAAATAACCAAATAAATAAGCAAACAATTCCGGCTCTTTATCCAATAGACTAACAAATTCTTGAGGGTCTTCTGGAATGTGCAAATGATCATCAATAGTAGCAGCATTTTCTACAGCAACGTCTAATTCTTGCTGTTGTAAAGCTTGGATAACGCTTTCATTAAAAGGCCTAACATTGGCAATGCCATGTGTTACATAATCTATATCAAGATCACTCCCTAATTTATTATACCCCAGCACTCGACTGCCGGTAACAAAAATACCAAAAACATGATCTTTATGTGGAGCAAAAGTTTCTGCTAAAGAACATAAAACCTCGTCAACCTTACGGTTTTCTAACACAGCGGGGGGGGTTGCACCACTGATGATATAAGGTTTTTTTAAATACTCTGTAGCTAATTTTCTTAAAGCCGTTTCCGGAGATCGTTCATATGCCCCCGGTTCTCTTGTTCTTCTATTTGTCATTTCGATAATCTAATCAATAATAGATAGCAAAATCATATTATAAATTACTTATTTTGACAATGTAGGCAGTAATACAGCTTCGCTTGATTATACTCGCTTGATTATACTTTTTTAATGTGTTACAATAAAAAAGTAATAACTATTTTAATGCACTACACACATATGGTAAAAAAAAGAACCATTTTTACTACCATTCTTGAACAACTCTCTTCACCAGATATTCTTCTTCTTAATGGCCCTAGGCAAGTTGGAAAAACCACTCTGCTGAAACTGCTAAAAGAATATCTTGTGAACCAACTGCATGTTCCAGAAACACATATTCATTGGTTTGATTTAGACCGAGTGGAAGACTTAAGCATTTGGTCTAATCAAGCAACAGTGTTTGCACTTCTTCCAATAAAAACAACAGAACGCCACTATATTTTCATTGACGAATTTCAACAATCCAAAAATATCGGTTCCATTGTAAAAGTACTTCACGACCATCACCCACAATTCAAAATCATTCTCACAGGTTCTGCAAGTTGGTATCTGAACATTGACGAAAGCATGGCAGGGCGCAAGCGTGTTATTCCTATTTGGCCGTTATCATTTGAAGAATTTTTGCAATGGCAACATCCGGAACTTGTGTCTTATTATTCACTCGCCAAACAAAATAGTTCAGCACTCACTGAAACACTGTGTTTGGCAGTCAATACTGCATTCATAGAATTTTCTACGTATGGCGGTTACCCGGCTGTTGTTGAATCAAAAACCGCAAAAGAAAAAACCGAACGCCTATCAGAGCTAATCAATTCATATCTGCTCAAAGATATTCAACACTGGAACTACGCGGCAAATACACTTCAAGTAAAAAACGTATTTACTCTTCTTGCGCACCAAACAGGCACAGAGTTGTCCATACCAACGCTTGCCACAAACGCAGGGCTTGGCCGTACTGCGTTACTCAATCGCGTAGAGTTATTACAACAAACTTTTATGTTGCATGTCTTAAAACCATATTTTACTAATCGTACAAAAGAAATTGTAAAACAACCAAAAGTCTATCTGGTTGATACGGGCTTGCGAAATAGTCTTGCGCAACAATTTACTTTACAACCACTCACTCCATTATTTGGTTTGGTAGCGGAAAACACCGTAGTGAGCGAATTGTTTAAACAGGCAACAATAACAGACAGTATCCAATACTGGAGAACCAAGCAACAACAAGAAGTAGATGTGGTAATTGTGCGTAGTGGCAAGCCAATGCCTATTGAAGTGAAAAGTGGCATTGCTCGCGATATTCCCACGAACCTGAAACACTTTATTCGTCTTCATGCACCAGAACGCGCGTATGTATTAAATTGGTCAACCATACGTGATGAAGAATATGAAGGATGTGAGATATTGTTCCGACCCTTATGGTTTCCAGTATGAGGTAGTTGTACTTCAAAACCGCTATCTGCTTTAACAACAAGATAGCCTCGCTTAATTTATATAAATAGCTATGCTACACTATAAACATGACAAAAAAAGTTAAATCTGGTTTATTAAGTGGCGGATTAATTCTGGCAATAGCTTTCATTATCATAACGCTGGAGATGAATAAAGCTCAAAATCAAAACTCCACGGCAAACAATTCACAAAATGGCGAAAAGCTAAAAGTAACGGCTTCTTTTTATCCTTTGTACTATTTTAGCAGTGAAATTGGCAAAGATTTGGCACAGGTAACCAACATCACTCCGGCCGGCGCCGAACCGCACGACTATGAATTATCTTCGCAGGAGGTAAAAAATATTCAGAGCAGTCAAATTTTAATTCTTAATGGCGGAAAATTAGAACCGTGGGGAGATAAAATAAAAACAGAGCTGTCCACAAAAACCATAGTAATATCAGCAGGGCAGAACATCATCAACCAAAATTCAGAAGAAGATGGCCAAGCGATGCTTGATCCGCACGTATGGTTAAGCCCCAGTCTCGCTCAAGAAGAAGTACAAATCATTTTACATGGTTTTATTCAAGCTGATCCCAAAAATGCTGTCATTTATACCAAAAATGCTCAAAATTTAATGGAACGACTTAATACTCTGCATGAACAATATCAAACCGGTTTAGCCGACTGTAAACTACGTGATTTTATTACCGCCCATACCGCTTTCGCTTATATTGCCCGCGACTATCATCTCAATCAAATCGGTATTTCCGGATTATCGCCAAACATAGAACCATCTCCCACACAGTTAGCGGATCTAGCAAAACTGGCTCAGGAAAAAAATATAAAATATGTTTTTTTTGAAAGTTTAGTTAGTCCGAAATTAGCACAAACTTTAGCGCAAGAAATCGGCGCCCAAACTTTGGTTTTAAATCCTTTAGAGGGCTTAACGACAACAGAAATCAATCAAGAAAAAAATTATTTTACCATCATGCAAGACAACTTAACCAATTTACGCCTTGCTCTTCAATGCCAATAACTACAGCACCACCTATTATCGAACTCAAAAAAGTTTGGTTTGCTTATAAAACCGAACCGGTGTTAACCGATATCAATTTACAAATTAAACCGGGAGAATTTTTAGGCATTGTCGGTCCCAATGGCGGCGGAAAAACCACTTTGTTAAAACTTATTTTAGGATTATTAACACCCACCAAAGGCAGTGTCCATTTAGATGCTGAGCCCGCACAATTGGGATATGTTCCTCAAAACGTCATAACCGGAGAACGCCATTTTCCAGCTACCGTAGCAGAGGTGGTGGCTATGGGTCGTTACGCGCAAGCCGGATTGTGGCATCGTTTATCTAAAAAAGATCACCAACTGGTGAACAATGCTTTAGAACAAGTAACAATGTTAGATTATCGTAATCGTTTAATAAACGATTTATCCGGCGGTCAACAACAAAGGGTGTTTATTGCCCGCGCCTTAGTGGCAAAACCGAAAATCCTGATTTTGGATGAGCCCACGGCCGGCGTGGACAGTAAAGCGCAAGAACGATTTTACGCTTTACTTCATCAATTGCACGCCGATTTTAATTTAACTTTGGTTTTAGTCTCTCATGATTTGGATTTGGTGGCCAAGGCAACCACTGTTATTGCTTGCGTGAATCAATCTTTGTTATATTGTGGCTCACCCACTGTTTTTAAAGACAACCGTATTATTGAGCAAGTATATGGTTTTAACGTTAAAAGAATTCATCATCAACACCATGCTTGATTTTTTAAACTATGCTTTTATGATTCGCGGTTTGGAAATTGGTGTTTTAATTGGCTTAATCGCGCCTTTAATTGGAATTTTCTTGGTGTTAAGGCGCTATTCGTTAATGGCTGATACTTTGGCTCATGTTTCTTTAGTGGGTGTGGCATTTGGCTTATTAACCGGTATTTCTCCGATTATTTCCGCTTTAGTCACTTCTTCAGTAGCCTCTTTATTGATTGAACGCTTGCGCTATACCAAAAGAGTTTACGGCGAATCCGCCTTAGCGATTTTTTTATCCGGCAGTTTGGCCATAGCGGTTATTTTAATTAACTTTGCGCACGGTTTTAGCGTAGACTTAGCCAGTTATCTTTTTGGCAGTATTATAACTACCAGCCAAGCTGATGTTTGGATCACTTTTATTTTAGGTTTAGTGGTAGCCGGTATTATTTTTGGTTTATATAAAGAATTGGTTTATATTTCTTTTGATGAAGAAGCCGCGCAAGTTAGCGGTGTTCCTGTGAGGGGCTTAAATATTTTACTGATAATTCTTTCAGCCGTAACTATTGCTTTAAGTATTCCGGTAGTGGGGGTTTTGTTAATCTCGGCCTTGTTGGTTTTACCGGTAGTTACTGCCCTACAGCTTAAGCTTAGTTTTAAAAAAACTCTACTGTGGTCAGAAATCTTTTCCGTAGGATCAGTACTAAGCGGCATGATTCTAGCTTGGTATTTAAATCTTTCCGGCGGCGCCGCTATTATTCTAGTCGCTTTAGCGTGTTTTGTGATTACTTTTATTTTTTCCCGTAAAAGATAAACTCCGAGAGTGATTTTTAATGAATTTGTTATAATATTTTTAAGTGAAACAAAAAAAGCAAAAATGGATTGTCGTCGGTTTATTGA
>MHKJ01000020.1:0-509 GCA_001818355.1 Candidatus Kerfeldbacteria bacterium RIFOXYC2_FULL_38_9
CTTCAAAAGTAAAAGGTTTGGTAACGACAGCCACTGTCAAAATTCCCATATCACGCGCAATCTCTGCTATCACAGGAGCCGCACCAGAACCAGTACCACCACCAAGACCACAGGTGATAAAAATCATATCAGTGTCTTTGAGAATTTCACGTATTTCATTTTGTGATTCTTCAGCACTACGTTTACCAAGTTCAGGATTCATACCAGCACCAAGACCACGGGTAACTGTTTTTCCAATATGTAATTTTTTCTGAGCTGAATTATGATGTAAAGCTTGAACATCAGTATTGAGTGCCAAAAAATCTACTCCACGAATTTTACTATCAATCATTCGTTGAATAGCTGAATTGCCAGATCCCCCGACTCCAACAACTTTAATTTTTGCAAATGTTTCAATGTCTGGTTTTACTTGTGGCATATATAAATTTATTCTCCACCCAAGGCGGACTAGTATTAAAATACTCAGATAATTGAATTGTCGAGTTATCTTTCAACAGTAAAGTTTTTTT
>MHKJ01000020.1:622-10594 GCA_001818355.1 Candidatus Kerfeldbacteria bacterium RIFOXYC2_FULL_38_9
CTATTTAAAATCATGACTATGATTTTTCCCAAAAATAAACCGTTTTCCAAGAATTCCGCTTTTTCTTTGGTGCTTTTGATTAAAACTGGACATTTAATTAACACCAGTTTGAACCAAGCATTAAGCCGAAAAAACTTAACTTTTAATCAAGTGCAAATTTTATTTTTGTTGCATACTCATCAGCATAAAAATAAGACGCTTTCTTTGCGTCGTTTAAGCCAGGTGCTGATGGTTTCTTTGCCTAATGTTACCGGCTTGATTGATCGTTTGGAAAGAGATAAATATTTAGCGCGCCAAAAGGCGGTGGATGACAGACGACGAAGTGATTTGCAATTAACCCCAAAAGGAGAAAAAACCGTTCATCAAATAATGAAAAATTGGCCGCCGCCAGAATTAAAAGAGCTGGATAAAATTTTTATTCAGCTATCTAAAAAAGAAAAAGAGGTTTTTTTATCAGTATTGATGAAAATCATGGAGGTTAGCCATAAGCAATGCCACGCGCGTTGTCATGCGGACAAAATTTGAATTAGCTCTTTTAGTTTTTCTACCCAGTTTTCGCCTAATATTTTTGTGGTAGAGCGAATTTTAAAAACCGGGGAATTTTTTTCAAAAACAGGCTCCCATTCTTTTGGTAGTTGAGAGGGGATTTTTTCTGTTAATAGCGTTAAACGCTCAGAATGCAAATTATTATGGGCATTGGGATAAAGAGTGTTGATAGCCAATAGAGGAGAGGTGCTGGCTAAAATTTTAATTTCCAAAAGATCAAATAAATTGGATAATAACGGATGTAATTGACCGTCTTTTTGCAATTGAGCCTGTTCCGCCAACTCCGTTTTTTTTTGTAAAAGTTCTGCGCGGTCTGTAATATAAGCTAAGCGTTGGTAAAGCAAAATACGCTCTTCACTGTTTGTCAGTATTTTTTCGGGAATTCTGCCCTCTAGAGGTAAATCAATAGGCAGGTCTCTTAAAATTTGCGGTTCTACGCCTTCCAGTTCGTACAGCGCCTGGTTTAAGAGACGCAGATATAAGTTCAAACCTATTTTAGACGCGTGGCCGTGCTGTTCTTTTCCTAAAATGTTGCCCACCCCTCTGATTTCCATATCTTTCATAGCCAGCTCAAATCCGGCGCCAAGTTTTTGGGTATCTTGCAAAGCCAGAAATCTTTTTTTTACGTCGCCTGAGAGCATCTTTTCCGTGTAAAAGAAAAAAGCATATCCTTGGCGATCACTTCTGCCCACCCGGCCTTTTAGTTGATAAAGTTCAGCCAGCCCAAAATTTGAGGCGTTTTCCACAATAATCGTATTGGCGTTAGGAATGTCCAACCCATTTTCCACAATAGTGGTGGCCAGTAAAATATCAATTTTGCCGGTGTCAAAGTCATGCATTACTTGGCCCAAATCTTGAGGAGTCATTTGTCCGTGAGCCACGCCCAAACGCGCCTGGGGAAACAGTTTTTGCAACTGTTGCTGTCTGTGGTTGATAGACAAGACGCGGTTATAAACATAATAAACTTGTCCTTGTCTTTGCAGTTCTGCTTTAATAGCCGCTTGTATGTTTTGTTCTTTTAAGGGCTGGATATTTAAAACTACCGCGCGTCTTTTTTCCGGTGGAGTAAAAATGGTTGAAATATCACGCACACTGCTAAGAGATAAATTTAAAGTGCGCGGAATGGGGGTGGCGGTCATGGTTAGCGCATGGACGTTTTCTCGCGTTTTTTTAAGTCGTTCTTTAATATTTACCCCAAACCGTTGTTCTTCATCAATGATGAGAAGTCCTAATTTTTTAAATTGCACATCTGCAGAAACCAAACGGTGTGTGCCAATAACAATATCCACTTTGCCGGTTTTGATTTTTACTAAAACTTCTTTTTGTTTTTGTTTCAAACAGGCGCGGCTTAATAATTCTACGGAAATATTAAAAGTTTTAAGACGCTCTTGAAAGGTGTCGAAGTGCTGTTGGGCTAAAATAGTGGTGGGAGCCAACAAAGCTACTTGATGACCATTAAGAGCCGTTTTAAAGGCGGTTCTTAAAGCCACTTCGGTTTTGCCAAAACCCACGTCTCCACACAATAAGCGATCCATGGGCCGTTGTTGAACAATATCTTTATACACCTCTTGTAAAGCAGTTTCTTGATCAGCGGTTAAACTAAAGGAACAGTTGGCGCTGAATTCTTCTTCTGGTATTTGATAGGTTACAATTTGTTGGGCCACCGCCTTATGTCGCCTCGCATATAGCTCTAGCAGTTCATTAGCCAACTGCCAAGAATCTTCTTGTACTTTATGAACAACCTCTATCCAAGAAGCGCCGGCCAGACGTTGCAGGCGGGGATGAGCTTCTCCTATATATTTATCCACCACCTCGGCTTGTTCTACCGGTACATAAATTTTATCTTGCCCGGCATATTCCAAAACAAAATAATCCCGCAATTTTTTATTAACATGCATAGTCGTCATGCCGCCAAAGCGCGCAATGCCGTGGTGTAAATGCACCACATAATCACCGGTGGTAATTTTTTGTAAAAGCGTTTGGCGTAATTTGGATATTTTTTTGTTTTGTTTTTGTTCTGCCAAACCAATCGTGGCATCAGTTAAAACCAGGATGTTATTGTTTTGATGCACAAAGCCGGGGCTGGGGATTTTGATGGGAATAATTTTTAGCGTTAAATTTCCGGAAAAGATTTTTTTTATTTTTTCCGGTTCTTCGGTAAACGCAAAAATCGTCTTGTTTTTCCCGTCTTTTTGCAGTTCTTGATAGCGTAAATGATAGGCCTTGGTCTGGTGATAGCCAACATTAAAGGCTTCCTTGCTTATCAGGGGTGTTATCAATATTTTGTTGATTAGCAGAGGATTTTCAATTTCGGCATGGTAGTCAATCAGGGCTGTGTCTTTTGGTAAATAATCGGTAACCGCGCTCCGGCCTTTGAGGTTAAGCGCGGGAATGTCAATTTTTTTTAAAGAACGTTTTTGTTGGCCGGAAATTAAATCAAAAATAAATATTTTTTCAATTTTATTTTCGTTAAATATCAAACGAGTGGGCTGAGTTAAATAAAGATCCAAAATTTCTCCTCGTCCGGCCCAAGTGCCGGGAAAATTGGCGGTCTTACCGCGTTCAAAACCGTTTAAAGCTAAAAATTCTTGAACGGTTTGCAAATCAATTTTTTCATTAACGTTAAGGCTCAGTAAATTTTTTGCCATCGTTTGCGGATCAGGAAATATTTTTTCTGTAAAAGTATTTTTGGTGCTAACAATAATATTGCTGGCCAATTCAGCCGCAGAGGATTGTGTTATTTTTAACAAGTTAAAGAGGTTGTTTTCCCAGATAATAATTTCTTTTTTTTGAGAGTCAAAAAAAGGGAAAGATTTAATAAAAATCTCTTGTTCACTAAAAGTGTTCATCACCACAAAAACCGCCTTTTTCATAAAGAAGGGGGTGGTGGCCAGATAGTGCGCCAGAGCTAAGGGGTTGGGTATTTGTCCTAGGTGGCTGTGATTGTTTTCTGGTTTTGTCATTTACTTTATTATTTTAGCTTTTTTTGTGATTATAAGCAATTTATGCGCTGATGTTATTTGACTGATTAACAATGATGGTTTAACTTATCTGTGTTGGAGGCGTGACCGGTCTAGGGCCGGACGGCGCGCCTCCTTGTTTTAACAGGGGCGAAAGGAGGATTTCTGCCCCTCTTTTTTTTAGTTAGTTTTTTTGTTATGATATTAAAACTTATGGATAATCTATTTCAACAAGGCTTGTCCGCCACCACTCCTTTGGCTGAGAGAATGCGGCCGCATGATTTTTCAGATTTTGTTGGCCAAGAAAAACTGTTGGGCAAAGATTCTTTTTTACGCCAGGCTTTGGAACGAGACGAAGTTCCTTCGATGATTTTATGGGGACCTCCCGGTTGCGGCAAAACCACCTTGGCATCTATTATCGCCAGTAAAACCAAAAGTCGCTTTCAACAACTTTCCGCGGTGGCTTCCGGTAAAAAAGATTTAATTGCCATTGTGGAAGAAGCTAAAAAACAGCAAGAGTTTTATCATAAAAACACCTTGTTGTTTGTGGACGAAATTCACCGCTGGAGCAAAGCCCAACAAGATGCACTGCTTCCTGCTGTGGAAAAAGGCGTAATCACTTTAATCGGCGCCACCACGGAAAATCCTTCTTTTGAAGTGATCTCGGCTCTGCTTTCCCGTACTAAAGTGTTTGTTTTGGAACAATTAAACACCGCCGATCTTTTACGCATCATCAAACGCGCCGCTAAAGTTTTAAAACTTACTGTTAATAAAGAGGTGGCTGTGTATTTGGCCGCGCTGGCCAACGGAGACGCGCGTGCGGTTTTAAATACCATGGAATTTTTAGGTAAAAAATCTCAAAAAATTACCAAGGAACTTATTAAATCAGCTATTGCCAAAACCCTGGTTTATGATAAAGACGGAGAACAGCACTATAATCTTATTTCCGCTTTGCACAAATGTATGCGCGCCAGTGATCCCAACGCGGCTTTATATTGGTTGGGACGAATGTTGATCGCCGGAGAAGATCCTTTGTATATTGCGCGCCGGGTTATTCGTTTTGCCAGCGAAGACATCGGCAACGAACGGCCCACAGGTTTGGTTTTGGCCGTGGCCGCTTATCAGGCTTGTCATTTTTTAGGCATGCCCGAGTGTAACTTGGCTTTGGCGCAAGCTGTGGAATATTGCGCTCGTGCTCCCAAGTCGCGCCAACTGGATGAGGCCATGGCGGCGATTAGGCAAGATATTGAAAATTTTCCCAACGAAGGCGTACCTATGCATTTGCGCAACGCACCCACCAAACTAATGCAAGAACTGGGTTATGGCAAGCGCACTCAATTATCTAATCTGCCGGCCAATCTGCAAAAACGAAAATATCTATAAAACTGAAATTTGTTTTTCCTATCATTTATGATAGGCTTAAGGCAAATCAATGATATGCAAAAATACACTTTAAATAATTGATTAAAAGATTATTTTATATTTTTTTCTAATGAAGATAGTAGTTTTTTAAACAGGGGAAGATAGTTTGGCAGTCTTTTATAAACTTCTTCAGCTGTAGTTTCATTATAAGTATGAGAAGTTAAATTTCTGTCTTCCATGATAGCAATCCACCTTTCGTCATCTTCTACTAATTCAAAAGAAAAAGCTTCTTTTAAACATTGTTTTGGAGAACGACAAACAATTTCTTCGTTACGTAAAAATTTTTGAATAGATTTCCAAGCCAACTCTGTGGTAAATTCAAATCTTTGAATCGATGCGTCATGTATGGAAATACTGGGTTTTTCTTGTAAAATTTCTTCAAAACGTTGTACGGAAAGTTTAAACGATTCGATTATTTCTTTCATATTTTTTTGGCATGTATTAAAGCGTATTTTTTAAATCTATCATCAACAGCATTTAGATCTACAATATCGATTGAGCGTAGAGTGGGAATGTTTTCTATTTCTTGTTTTATTTTTATCATAACGGAAAAAGGAATTTTTTGTTTATCAAGAATACCAATATCAATATCAGACGTGGGTAAGGCGGTATTATTTGTCCATGAACCAAAAAGCACTACGCTTTGGGGGCGAGCATTTTTTTTAATAATTTTAGCGGCGTCGGTAATGATTTTATTAACTTCCATACTAATTTATAATTTAACATACTTGTAAACAAAAACCAAATTTGACAAGATGAGAAAAATATGATATATTTATAATAATATGTCTGGCATAGCAACAGGAGAATCAAGGCCTAAAGTGACACCGGAAAAAGGTGTTGTTTTTGCAGTTGAGCAAGAATTAGCGCGTATTATTAGCACATTACCAGAAAAACCAACAGTTGATAAATCTGCGATCATTGACGATACTGGTGATGTTGCGGGTATTAGTTTTTGGGTAGAAACAGCGCGCTTGTTAAAGTTAAAACAAGGTCAAGCAAAAGCGATAGAGGTTAAGACAAAAGAAGATCAAACGCCTAATGTTCATCAGGAAAAATCAGCTCCGCAAGTGGCTGTATCTATTTTAAGTGAAGACGCGCCAAAGGAAGATAGAAGTTTTAAAAGAGGAGCCAAAGAGCTGTGGCTGAGCTTGAGATATAAAGTAAAACATCCGGAAAAATTATTACAGTTAAAAGATTATTTACAGGCGACTGTTGACGGCGCTTCCGACAGAGTAATAGCAAATTTAGATTCATTGTGTGCCTTATCAGCAGATCCTATAAAAACAGTTCAGGCTTTAACTGGTGTTGGGATTTTAGTAGATAAATTGACTTTTTCCCATACTCAAATCTTAGAAAGATATTCTTCCATATTTAAATCGGCGGCAGGTAAGGAGCTGATGTTGTTTGAGTTGGGAAGTAAAGTTCAATGGAAAGGGGTTCCATTTTTTTTAGATTCAGATGACGAAAGAACCCGGAAAATTGTTGAGGTTTTACAAAATGCGGACGGCTTAGCATATTTGAATGATGAGTCAAATAAAAAAGTTTTTTTTGATTTTTGCAAAAAATTATCAACTCCGCCCAGCCTAGAACAATTGCCCGCTTTGATGAGAGCGGTATCTGATGTCAGATTTTCCGCTATTGCCCAAACCATTGGCCTAGATTCAACCAACCCAAGAGACCTTGGTTTTGTTTATAACCTTAATGAAGAGAAGACCGGTGAGAGCGTTCAGAAATTATTAGCAATGCATGATGCCGGCGTAGACATTCCCGCGGGTTTAAAAGATAATTTACAAGAAGGAATAGAGCTTGTTTATTCACAATTACCCAATGTACCCAGAGCAGAAGATATTTTTAGGGGTTGGATGGCCAAAGTAGAGGAGAGCGGCGGTGAATTTTTTGAAAAAGAAGGAACGCGTAATTTTGTGCAACAGGCCAGGCCTTTGTTGGCACGCGATATTTATTTGGGGGAGTTGGCCGATGTGCATTTGTTGGCGCGCAAAGAAAAATTACATATAGCGATTTTAAGTTTTTTAAATAGTATTGATCCGGCACTTGCTTCCGCAGATGGTATTTTTACAGCCCTTGATTGCACCGGTGCAAATTATGAAAAAGTAGACTTTGATAAAATTTTTTCTAAAGAATTAACACCCGAGTTGGCAGATTTTATTGGTTTTTTAAAAAGAGATTTAGGCGTGGATATTGACGCGTATACGGTTATACACGATTTATTGTCTCAAGATTCTTTAATTTTAAAGATCTACCATCAATTTAAAACTACTCGGAAAATTGCTGAAACAAAAAAATTAATTACCTTTTTTCCAACTGAGAGCAGAGCCATACGCAACCATCCTGTTAATAACAGTTTGGTTTATAATATTGTTGATTTTGCCGAAATCGCTGATATTTCCGGTGTAGCAGATGTTTTGCATTTATTGAAAACGAAAGGATTTTTTCCAGATCATTTGTCTGTATCTGAAACAAAAAAAGCTTGTGAAGAATTAAGGCGATTGTCCGAACCTGAAAAACAAGTTTATCTACAAGATGATAAAATTTTTTCATCTTCACCATTTTTTCAACAAGTCTCTCAGGTTTTTACCAGGGGAGGCTTAACTAGCTTCGGAGATCAATTAGAAATCATTCAAAAAGCTGTAGAAATAATTCATACCAAGCGAGATGCAAAAGTAAATCCAGAGCAAATTACGATAATTGAAGAGATGAGAAAAAAAACTCATTTTGCAACATTGGGTATAGAAATTTTTGATATCACAGACGCTGATTTTGTATTATTAGATGAATATAAAGAGCGTTTTGGTATTGATAGATATATTAAAGTGGATGAATTTTTATTTTATACAAAAAACAGAAATCAGGTTTTGGAAGGAATTGCTAGAATCAAAGAATCTAATTTATCAGAGCACAGTTCAAAAAATATTTTTTCTGGTCGAAGTGTTAAACCTCTTGCAAAAATCGGCACGGCAACTAATTGGCACAGTGTAGCAGATCAGTTTACGGCCTTGCCTAGGCTTCAAGACTATTATAGCCAAGTAGATTTAGATATTAAGAATTTAGGTACAATGATAGATGATGTCCAAGGATATAAGGAGTATTTAGATTTTTTTATTCAACATGGTTTATTAAGAGACATGGTTGGATCCGAAGACATGTCTATTGTTTCAGATCTTTTTCCTTATAGAGAAACCGTGCGCTGGACAGTAAGCACCTTAGTTGATCTAGGGGTAGGCTTTGCTTATCCTTGGGTTGGTATAGGAAGTATAAGAGGTATAAGATTTGACGATTTTTCTAAAATGCCAGAGAATAAAAGATTAGATGTCTTAAAAAGAAGCGGAATCATAGAAAATGGTCCTTTTAATGTGGATATTATTAATAATTTGATGTTGGCTTATGATGATTTAAGCGTTGCCATGTCGGTGGTGCGCGAAGTAATGGGAGAAGACTGGACGGCACCAAACGACATGAAAGATTTGGCTAGATTATCTGAACCAGGAGGAAAAGATATTGTCCAAGCGATTATTGATTTACATGATTTATATGGCGTGGACAAGTCATTGTCATATATACCCAAGGCGCAGGATTTATTAGAGTCAGGAGCAATGAGAATTTTAAGTGTGGTTGTAAATTATGGATATAGATTTTCTTATGACGATACCCGATCAATAATTGAGTTTGCCAAGGTAAATCACGATGATAGATATTTAGCTATGTTTATTTATGCTCATGATTTTTTTGATTTGTCTTTTAAAGAAGCATTAAGAGAAAAAGACAGACTGCCTTTATTGGTCACTAGTGAAGACATACATACAGCTATTGGTATTGTTAAGAAAAGTGGTGTTACTTTAAACCAAATGGGCAAAGTTAATCTAAATAATTTTGCAAGTTGGCAATTAGCGGGGGAGCACCCAAAAACATTGCAAATGATTATTAAATTAGTTCCTCATTTATCTCAATATTTTGATTGTCCAATTGAAATCGCAAGATTATTGATACCGTATGAAGATAATATCAATTTTTTTGGCCTTGTCGAGCGATTGGTAAAAGAAAGGCAATATAAATTTGCTCAGAATTTAGAGATTTTAAATTTTTTATCTTCTGATAATGGTTTAGAGATTATTAGAGAAATGGAAAAACAGTCAACCGGCCTTGCTTCTATAGTAGAAGATCCAAGAAGGCTCTCTTTGATTTATTGGTTTAGTGATAATGTGGTGTTGGTAAAAGAGGTAGAGAATTATTTTTTGAAAAAATATGGAAAACGCAGTTGGCAATTAGGGGTTGCCAATTCTATGGGCTATATGATTAATAATCAGCGTTACGAAACGTTACAAATGATAGGCGTGACCATTGAAAGGGGCGGCGATCAAATAGAAGCAAGTGTTTATATTGAAGAATTTGTAGGTAAATATTTTAAAGGTGGAAAAGGGAAAACTATTGTTGTTTTATTAAGTGCACAAGAATATTTACCCGGACAGTCGTCTACAGAAACATTAAAACGTATCGTTGAGTCTATGGTAGAATATGAGCCTATTCTTGATAAATTGCATTCCGATTCTGTTCCAGAAGGCTTAGGCTCTTCTCTGGGAATGGAATATGAAATTATAAAAGGAACAGCTGAAGGATATAAGGAAAAATTTGATTCAGAATTAAAAGGTGATATTAGAGATTTGAGTATGTATGCCGGAATTCCAAGCGGTTTCGACGCCGTTCATGAAATAGCAAGCAGTCCTACAGATAATCCTTATTGTTTATTATTAGAAATGAAATTATTACAAGACCTTGGTTTTGTGGATTTTAATTTTAATGGTGAAGGTTATGCCAAGGGAGCAAGAGGTTATCATTTGACTATTGGCGGTGAAAGGGGATTAATTGCGGATGACCAAACTCATTTTTTACAAAACTGTTTATTGATTACCGGCTGGGGTGGTGTGAATGCTGGTAAAAAAATAGATAAACTTGAATATGGGCGCGGACTGCCATTAAGAGAACGTGGAACCACGCAGACAGTAAAAATGTTTTCAAATGCATCGAG
>MHKJ01000021.1:0-3147 GCA_001818355.1 Candidatus Kerfeldbacteria bacterium RIFOXYC2_FULL_38_9
GGAAAAATTTGATAACGAAGCGATTGTGCCTTTGGTCAACAAACTTGGCCAATTTTTAAGTAACGAAATGGTGAGAAATATCGTAGCTCAGCAAGTGAACAAAGTAGATTTTGATGATATTTTAAACAATCAACGTATTTTACTGGTGGAACTTTCCAAAGGAAAACTGGGAGAAGAAAATTCCGCGCTTTTAGGCTCACTCATTATCACTAAAATCGAACAGCATATTATGGCGCGCGCTTTGGTGTCTCAGGAAGAGCGTAAAGATTTTTATCTGTACGTTGATGAGTTTCAAAACTTTGCCACTAAAACTTTCGATAATATTTTGTCTGAGGCGCGTAAATATCGTTTAAATTTAACGGTTTCTCACCAGTACTTGGGACAACTTCTTCCTTCCACCAAAGAAACCGTATTTGGCAACGTGGGCTCCATGATTACTTTTCGCATGGGAGCTGATGACGGCCAATATTTATCCAAAGAATTCGCTCCGCGTTTTACCGCCAATGACATTATGAATTTAGGAGTGCGGGAAATGTATATTAAGATGTCGATTGACGGCTTGGTAACCCCGGCTTTCAGTGGCTATACCATGAATGTGCCTGATCCGGATTTTAGCAGTAATGTTGCGCAACAGGCTATTGAAAAAAGTCGCACTAAGTATTCCACGCCGCGCTTGACGGTAGAAAAAGAAATAGCGGGCACTGAAGAAATTAAAAAACCAAAAAAGACCGCTACTGAAAATATCGCCACCGCTTCTGCCACCGTCGCCACCCCACAACCAACAGCGCAAGGGGAAGATTTTGAAGCACCGTTGGTGTAATATTATTGAATTTTGTTTTATGCCGAAATGCAGTCAATGTAATAAAACTTTTGAGATAATTGATGCAGACAGGGTGTTTTATCGCAAGATGGAAGTTCCTGATCCGAAATCTTGTCCGGATTGTAGATTACAGCAAAAATTGGCGTGGCGTAATGAGTTAAATTTTTATCAAAATACGTGCGCGTTGTGCAAAAAAAGAGTTCTTTCCATTATTGATCCAAAAAAACAGTATGCCGTCTATTGTCGTGATTGTTTTTGGAGTGATAAGTGGAATGCACTAGATTATGGACAAGAATTTGATTTTGGTCGTCCGTTTTTCGAACAATTCCATGAATTGATGCAGAAAACTCCAACTATTCATCTATTGAGTTCTGCTGATAACGAGAACAGTGAATATACGAATTATATTATTGCATCAAAGAATTCTTATATGTGTTGCGCAGGTGGGTGGGGCGAGAATGTGTATTATTGTATATTTTGTTTTCGGAATACAGATTGTGCCGATTTGTATGTGTGTTCTGATAACCAGCTGTGTTACGAGCTCACTGACAGTGAACATTGTTATAACACCATATATTCACAAAATTGTCGAAATTGTACGGATTCAGCTTTTTTAGCAGACTGTACTGGATGCAGTAGTTGTTTTTGTTCAACCAATTTAAAGAATAAATCATACGTATTTTGTAATGAACAGTTAGACAAACAAATGTATGAAGAGAAAATGAAAGCAGTAAAACTTTCTTCTCATACGCAAGTTGAAGAATGGAAGCGACGGTTTCAACAAATGCATCGTACATCCATTAAAAGAGCAAATCACAATACCAACGCAGAACAGTGTACGGGTGATTATATAAAGAACAGCAAGAATTGTGTTCACTGTTATACTATATTTGATTCAGAAAATTTAAAGAACTGTGATTTTACTCTCAAAATAAAAGACTCCATGGATTCCGTACAAGTTGGCGGAGGAGGGGAATTGATTTACCAAATGTGCACCGGTGGATTACAATCCTATAATTTAGCGTTCGATATTGTGGTACGCGCATGTAGCGATGTGTGGTATAGCGTTGTGTGTCATAATTCTGAAAACTTATTTGGGTGCGTAGGAGTGAATAAGCAAAAATATTGCATACTCAATAAGCAATATTCAGAAAAAGAATACCATGAATTACGAAAAAAGATTGTAGAGCATATGAGACAGACTGAAGAATATGGAGAATTTTTTCCTGCTCAATATTCATTTTTTGGGTATAATGAATCTGCGGCAATGGATTTTTTTCCGCTCACGAAAGAACAAGCACAAGCGCAGGGGTTTTTATGGCAAGAAAACATGCCTGTTATTATAGGAAAGGAAACAGTAAACATTGAAAATATTCCTGATGATATTTTTGAAGTAGGAGATAATTTCATAAATGAAATTCTTGTGTGTGCTGAATGTGGAAATAATTATAAACTCATTCCGCAGGAGCTTGCATTCTATAAAAAAATGCACATCCCGATTCCAAGAAAGTGCTTTGATTGCAGACATGCAGCTCGAATGGCGCAACGAAATCAACGAAAAGTATATGAACGAACGTGTGCAAAATGCCATACCACTATACCCAGTTCTTTTGCGCCAACACGTCCAGAAATCGTGTATTGTGAAGAGTGTTATCAAAAAGAAGTGTATTAAAACTATTTCAGAATATTAGTTTTTAATTTTTTTGCCTGATCCAAAAAAAATCTAAATCTTCCGACAAGCGATGGTGTAAATAGTATTCGGCCAAAGCTGTACCACCACTTAATACAAAGTTGTCTGTAACCATTTTGCTGTTTGCAATAGCAACAAGTAACTTTTTTTGGTTTTTACTTAAAATTGTTTGTTCCATAATAAAAATGCAAGATATTTTTTCTTTACAGGATCAATGTGTATCTCATTCCAATATTTTTTCAACGCTGTTTTCGGTATTTTTTCATTAGCATGCAAACCAAAATTAACCAGTTGTTCTAACCGCCAAATAGCGTATTGTTTTTTGTCTTTTTTGAGCACATGAATATCAGTACTCCAGTTTTTCATATTATTATTTTATCATAAATTTTAATATTTTGCAATTGTAAGTTTTTGGGATATACTGAATTTATATGACACAACAAAAAATACGAACCTGCCAGCAGTGCAAAAAAGAGTTTACAATTGCACCAGAAGATTTTGCATTTTACGAGAAAATTCAGGTTCCAGCGCCAACATGGTGCCCACAATGTCGTATGATCAGACGCATGACCTTTCGTAATGTTCGCACCATCTATAAACGAAAAGTAGTGGGCACTGATAAAGAAGTTCTATCTTC
>MHKJ01000021.1:3174-9898 GCA_001818355.1 Candidatus Kerfeldbacteria bacterium RIFOXYC2_FULL_38_9
CTATGAACAGCCATATTGGATGTCAGATGAGTGGGATGCAATGCGATACGGAAGAGAGTATGATTTTTCACGTCCATTTTTTCAACAATTAAAAGAATTGATGCTCGATGTACCGTGGGCCCATGGATATAATTCACATTCAATAAACAGCGATTATTGTAACAACTGCGATAGTTTAAAGAATAGTTATTTGCTTTTTAATAGTGGGTTTTCTGAAGAGTGTTTTTATGGTTCGGAAGTATTAAATTCAAGTAAATGTATTGATAATACAAATATTTTTCAATGTGAATTTTGTTATGAGTGTATTGATTGCCAAAAATGCTTTAACTGTTTTTATGATCAGGATTGTGTGAATTGCATAGAGGTGTTTTTTTCCTCAAATTTAGCTGATTGTCATGACTGTGTTGGTTGTGTAAATCTAAAACATAAGAGTTTTTGTATATTCAACGTTCAATATACAGAAGAAGAATATAAACAGCGTATAGCAAACATGCATTTAAATTCGTACGCAGCTGTTCAAGAATTAATACGACACGTACGAGAATTTCAACTCACATTTCCACACAAATTTATGCATGGGCAAGCAAATGAAGAGGTGAGTGGAGATTACCTCAACCACTGTAAAAACACTCGCGCTTCATTCTTATCAAAAGATTTGGAAGATTGTGCATATTCACAATTGATTCTTTTTTTGCTCAGTAAAGATTCTTATGATATTACTGTTGCGGGAGGAGAATTATGTTATGAACTTGAGGAAGGAGGAGGCTATAACGTTCGATTTGCATGGTTGGCAATACCAAAGAATCTCGGAACAGGTCAGGTAGATCTTACTGATATTGAATATGTGATGAATTGTTATGGTGTTTCAAATATATTTGGGTGTGTTGGTTTGAAAAAGAAGCAATATTGCATTTTAAATAAACAATATACAAAAGATGAGTACGAACGACTGCGTAAACGCATTATTCAGCACATGAGTGAGATGCCGTATATTGATAGCCAAGGAAGAGCATATCGATATGGGGAGTTTTTTCCAACAGAGCTTTCTCCCTTTGCATACAATGAAACACTTGCGCAAGAGTTTTTTCCGCTCACCAAAGAGGAAGCGCTTCAGCAAGGATATGTATGGCGTGATTCTGAAGAACGAATTATTGCTCCAACACTTTTTTCTCATACATTACCTGACACCATTGAACAGATAGATACAAATATCGCCACAAAACTCATCGAGTGCCAACATACTGGAACTTGTACGCACCAATGTACAAAAGTGTTCAAAATTATTGTTCAAGAGTTAGAATTTTATAAAAAATTCAATCTACCATTACCACGCCTATGCCACAATTGCCGTCATTACGAACGGATCCAGAAGCGCAATCCATTAGTGTTGCATCAACGCGCGTGTCAGTGCGCCGGTCATGCTACTGAAAATGCTGTATATACAAATAATACTGCCCACAACCACGGAACAGAGCATTGTTCAAATACATTTACGACTACCTTTTCTCCAGATCGAAAAGAGATTGTGTATTGTGAAGAGTGTTATCAAAAAGAGGTTGTATAAATATAAAAAAGAATGGCAAGTTGCTTTTTTTCTTTTTTTTTGCTTAAATAAAGCTAAATTCACCCTCAGATAGATAAGTAAGATTTTATTTCATAATAGAAACAGTATGCCTGAAATTAAAAAAATATGCACAATTACCGGAAAGGAATTTTCAATTTCTGAACAAGAACAAGAGTTGCGTAAAAAATTTGGTGTTGAGTTACCGGATATTCATCCATATGAACGTCTTCGCTATTTATTTACCTTTCGTAATTATCATACTCTTTACGCGCGCAAATGTGACATGTGTCAGAAGAATTTTTTATCTGTTCATGATCCAGCTTCGCCGTTTCAGGTTTATTGTATGTCTTGTTGGTATAGCGATAAATGGACACCGCCGGAGCTTGAGCTGGATTTAGATAAACCTTTTTTTGAACAATTAGAAATTCTTACTAAGAAAACTCCGCGGTTAGGACAGATTGCAGCTAAACCGATGGAAAATTCAGATTATTGTAATGCTTGCAGTGGACTAAAAAATTGTTACATGACTTTTAATGCCACCGGCTGCGAAGATTGTTATTTTTGTATTGGTACTAGTTATGCCAAAGATTCAATAGATTTAGGCGTATGTGAAAAAAGTGAACTTTCTTATGATTCTCAATCTTGCAATGGTTGCTATCATGTTTTTTGGAGTGAATATTTAGAAAATTGTCAGGATTGTTATTTTTTATACGACTGTGCCGATTGTTCAGAGTGTGCTTTATCAACCGGATTACGCCACGCACGCCATGTTTTTTTAAATGAACAATTGAATGAAAGAGAGTATGCGGAAAAAGTAAAAGAATTGCAAAAAGGCGATTATCAAAAATTGCAGGAGCACAGAAAAAAGTTTGAAGAATTGAAAAAAAATTATAAGAATAAATACTTGATTGGCGTTAAAAATGAAGATGTTTCTGGCAATTTCATTTATACTTCAAAATCAATTGAGGATAGTTATTTGATTATTGATAGTGAAAACTGCGTAAATATAGCAAATGTTTGGAATGCTAAAGACTGTTTAGATATTGCCTCTTTTGGGGTTATGAATGCGGAGAATTGTTATTGCTGTTGTGCTATTGGTTTAGATGTAATGAACTTGCGTTATTGCACTTTGTGTATCACCGGATCACATGATTTAGAATATTGTGTAGAGTTATCAGCGTCTCATGACTGTTTTGGTTGTATAGGGGGTAATAAAAACGAATACAAAATTTTAAACAAACAATATAGTAAAGAAGATTATAAAAAAACAGTTGCCAAACTCAAAGAAAAAATGAAGGAAAGAGGAGAATATGGCAAGCCCCAGCCCCAAACTTTAAATCCTTTTGCTTATAATGAAGGTTTAGCAATGATTCATATGCCTCTTAAAAAAGCAGAGGCGGAAAAATTGGGCTATAAATGGAAAGAAAAGAAAATCCCTCAAGTGCCGGCAGATAAAGTTTATCAACCAAAAGACAATATCAATGATGAAAATTGGGCAGATTTTCAAGGCAAATTTGTAATTTGTGAAAAATCCAAAAGACCGTTTAAAATCATTAAACAAGAGTTTGATTTCTACAAAAAACACAACATTCCTCTTCCCAGAATTCACCCTGAGGTACGCATGTTAGACCGTTATCCAAGCGATTTACTCTTTAATTTACACAAAGCTCAATGTGCCAATTGCCAAACCACTCTCCAAACCAGCATGCCGAAAAAAGATCAGGTGCTATGTGAAGCGTGTTATCAAGAAACAATATATTAAAGATTATGTCTACAGAAACTCGTTCATGCCAACATTGTCATCAAGCTTTTACAATAGAATCTGAAGATTTTGCTTTTTACGAAAAAGTAAAGGTTCCAGCACCAACATGGTGCCCGGATTGCCGAAATATGCGCAGATTTTCTTGGCGCAACGAACGTTTTTTATATGCTCGTGAATGTGATTTGTGCCATAAAAATATTATTTCTACTTATCATAAAGATTCTCCTTATACTATTTATTGTCCTACTTGTTGGTGGGCAGATAGTTGGGTTGCTGAGGATTTTGCTCAAGATTATGATGAACATAAAAATTTTTTTGAACAATTTGACGCTTTATTGCACAAGGTACCGCACATTAATTTTATGAATGATAATAAATCTGAAAATTGTGAATATTGTAATGAAATTGAAGCTTTAAAAGATTCTTACTTAGCAATTTGTGCTTTTTATGGTGAGCGTTTATTGTATACATATTGGTCTTTGAATTGTCAGGATAGTGTTGATTGTTCTTATTTTGTAGAATCCAGTTTATGTTATGATTGTCAAGATATTTTTAAATGTTATAACTGTAGGTACGTTTATAATTGCGACCACTTAATTGATTGTTTTTTTTGCTATAATTGTTATAACTGTGAAAATTGTTTTATGTGTTTTAATTTAAAAAATGCTTCTTATTGTATTTTTAATAAACATTATTCCAAAGAAGAATATCAAAAGAAAATTAAAGAATATAAATTATCATCTTGGCAAGGCATTCAAAAGTTAAAAGTTATTTTTTGGCAAGAAAAATTAAAACATCCTCATCGGTTTGTAAATATTAAAAATTCTGAAAATTGTGTTGGTGATTACATTAAAAATTCTAAAAACGTCCATGTTGGTTTTGATATTTTAGGACAAGAAAATGGTAGATATATTTATGATGGTGGGATGGGCAAGGATGCTATGGACTCCTCGCAAGCAGGCTTGGAGTGTGAATTAATGTATGAAGTACAGGCCGGTGGCTTTTTGTATAATACCAAGTGTAGCAATTGGATGTTGCACGATATTGATTGTACATATTGTGATAGCTGTCACAACTCTGAAGATTTATTTGGTTGTTGTGGTATACGCAAAAAAAAGTATTGTATTCTCAATAAGCAATATACCAAAGAAAAATACGAAAAATTAAAACAAAAAATTATTACCAAAATGCAAGCTGATGGTGAATATGGAGTATTTTTCCCCATGCATTTATCTCCTTTTGCCTATAATGAAAGTGTGGCAAATCAGTGGTACCCCAAAACAAAAGAAGAAATATTAGTTGAAAATTTATCATATACAGACGATTTACCAGGAACCACTAATAAAGAAACTATTGATTGGTCACAGGTTTCAGATGATGTGAATGACGTGGCTGATAAAATACAAAAAGAAGTGTTTCCTTGTTTAGAATGTGGTTGTAATTATAAAATAATGGAAACGGAATGGCAGTTTTATAAAAAATATAATATTCCTTTACCCCGTTTTTGTCCTAATTGTCGTTTTCAAAGACGTTTTCAAAGACGCAATCCGCGAAAATTATGGAAACGTAAGTGTATGAATACAGGTTGTACCACCGAATTTGAAACATCGTACGCGCCAGAACGGCCAGAAACCGTGTATTGTGAAGAGTGTTATCGAAAGGAAGTGTATTAAATTGTGTTTACAAAAGCAAAAAATCATAATATTTATTATAAAATATGTTTCCAGAAACCAAAAACTGTCAAAATTGTAAAAAGGAATTTATCGTCGCACCAGAAGATTTTGCGTTTTATGAAAAAGTTCAAGTACCAGCGCCAACATGGTGCCCGGAGTGTCGAACAAGAAGAAGGCTCGCGTGGCGTAATGAACGTTCACTTTATCGCCGCAAGTGTGAAAAAACCGGAAAAGAAATTTTTAGCATGTTTCACCCAAGTGCATCAGTGGTAGTGGTGGATAATGACTATTGGTGGGGCGACAGTTGGGATGGAATAGAATATGGGAAGGAGATTGATTGGGACAGGCCGCTTTTAGAACAATTCAAAGAATTACAAAAAATTGTGCCACGCCCAGCACGGTCTATTCAAAAGTCAGAAAATAGTGATTATTGTAATAACGGTGGCTCAATAAAAGATTCATACTTGGTATTTACCGCGGAAAATGTTGAACGCACGATGTACTCCGTAGCTATTTGGGATTCCAAAGATTGTATGGATTGTCTCAACACATTTTTTTCAGAACTCTGTTATGGATGTGTCTTTTGTGATCATTGTTACAATTGTCAATATTGCATCACGTGTAATGATTCCAACGATTTATTATTTTGCAAAAATTGTGCGAATTGTTCGGACTGTTTTGGATGTGTCAATTTAAAGAATAAACAGTATTGTATTTTTAATGAGCAATATTCTCCGGAAGAATATAAAAAGCGTTTGTCAGATTTTAAGTTAAACACATTTGACGGAGTACAGGCAGTATGGAAAAAATTATTAGCCTTTTCTCAAAATTTTCCTGTTCAGTTTGCTGTGCATGATAATAGAAACGTGAATTGCAGCGGAGAATTTATTTATAAGGGTAAAAATGTGCAACAGAGTTATTTTTCAACTGGTGAAAATTGTAAGTTTTGTCAGTTGGTATTATTGCCGCAGGTAAAGGATTGTTATGATTATAGTATTTGGGGGAATAACGCAGAACTTATGTATGAATGTGCGCAAGTTGGTACGAATGTTTCACGCATCAAATTTTCTTTTGATATATATCCGAGCTCTTCTGAAATTGAATATTCAATGTTCTGTACGTCTTCAGATAATGTATTTCTGTGTGCAGGACTCAAAAAGAAGCGATATTGCATTTTGAATAAACAGTATACGAAGGAAGAATATGAAGCATTGATTCCAAAATTGAAACAACACATGAACGATATGCCGTACACCGATGTTCAGGGTCGTGTATATATGTACGGTGAATTTTTTCCACCAGAATTTTTACCGTATGGGTATAACGAAACACTGGCATATGAGTTATTTCCACTTACAAAAGAAGAAGCACAAGCAGCAGGATATTTTTGGCGAGAGCCAGAACAACGTAATTATAAAATCACCATTCAAGCACAAGATCTTCCTCCGAGTATTCAAGATGTAGATGATTCCATAACACAGCAGGTGATTGGTTGTCAGCACGCAGGAACGTGTGCTCATAATTGCACAACAGCATTCAAAATTTTGCCGCAAGAATTTGCATTCTACCAACAACACAACATACCACTGCCACGCTTTTGCCCCAATTGCCGCCATCATGAACGATTGTATTGGAGAAATCCTATACAGATGTATGAACGCACATGCCAATGTGCAGTCGAAAAATCAGAGAATGGTATATATACCAATACAGCGCAACACACAC
>MHKJ01000022.1 GCA_001818355.1 Candidatus Kerfeldbacteria bacterium RIFOXYC2_FULL_38_9
AATTTCTTCTCGCAAAAGCCTTTCCACCTGCGGATATACCAAAGTTTGCGCCCACTCCACGGTTTTTTTGTTGCGGACTTCGGCAAATAACTTTTGGGCCAATTGCGCTCTGTTAACCGTTTTCTTGTCTTTGGATAAAACTCGGGTGCCGAACTTCTTAGCTAAATCTTGGCGAATAGTTTGCGCTCCCTCGGAATCTTCTGCATACAACTTATGCAATAAATCATCAAGAACAATATGGTAAGCCTTAATTTTCTTTTTTTGCAACGCCCCAATCAATTGACGTGCCACAAAACTTTTACCGCTTCCCAAAGTACCGGTCACGCCAATTTTTATCTGGCCGCACATTTTTTCCTCTAAAGCTTGCTTGATAAACAAGGGCACATAGGGTGCAACGTTTACTCCCATTTTGACAAAATCTTTCACCCAAGAAGAAGAAACATGGCTGTATTTTTCCGGCGTAGTTAAAAAAACAAACCGCTTCTTTACGGCCGGATAAATATGAGCGTACAGCTTGCTTTTTTCCACTTCGTAAGAATAATCATACTCATGACGAATGCCGCGAAATACCACATCGCACCCCTCTTTCATAAACACGTCCGTGAGCAGGCCGGAAGAAACAACAACCTGTACTCCGGTTAAATTAGCCTGGACCACGGCCTGTTTGGTTAAGGCAAAACGCTTGGCCAGCGAAAAAGTATAAGCGGATTTTTTTTCTTCGTTGTTAGCAACTAAGACCACGAGTTTTTGACACTGCTTTAAGGCCAATTTTATGGTTGCCAAATGACCATAAGTAATAGGGTCGGCTGACAGAGCAAACAAACCCTTTTGAAATTTTTTAGGCATGCTAAATTTATACTCGTTTTACCGCTTTGAGAAAAACATAAGCAATTACACCACCGGCAAGGGCTGTGATTAGTTGGGGCCAGCTCATCATACTGGCGAGTTTTGTGGCTACAGGTTGCGCCACCCAAAGCTTAATCACCAACAAACTAGCGACGTAGAGAAAAATAAATTTTACCACGCTGGCTACACCAATGCTTAACCAATAACTCTTTTTACGCCACAAATCAAATAACAAAATCAAAATCATGTTACTTAAAATAATAAACGGCACCATGGGCGCTAAAACCGCCGGTAATAATCCAACGGCTAAAGAAATTAAACTGGGAAACAAGGCCACCACAAAAGCTTTTTTCCAACCTACCATGACTACGGCAATAAACAGAGTAGCATTAACCAAGGGACCGGTTAAAACCTGCATCTGCAAAAGCGGCGCCGTTACCGCAATACCCACTAAAGCCACAATTTGAACTGCTTGGGCGGTTAAGCGCGGTTTAGCTATTACGGCTGTTTGACCATCTAACGATTCACTTCTTTGTTCTTCTTTTTGAATGTCGTATGACATATTTTTTTAATGTTATCTTGATTATTAAAATACTCTTGATATAAATTTTTGACGAACGGACTATTATGAGCGCATCGAATAACAGATTTTTCGTCCACTTGATACAAACTGGCCGCGCGTTGTTGACGAATTTCCTCATTTACCGGAACCGGTTGACCACCGCCGCCAATACAACCGCCCAAACAAGCCATAACTTCTATATAATCATAAGCGTGCGGATCGATTTTGAGTTCAGCTAAAATTTTTCGCGCGTTGATGGTGCCGTTGACCACTGCCACTTTTAATTTTCGTCCAGCAATATCAACCACCGCTTTTTTAACTCCCTGCAAACCGCGCACATTTTTAAATTCCAATTGCGGCAAAGTTTTGCCGGTAATTTTTTCATAAGCCGTGCGTAAAGCCGACTCCATTACTCCGCCAGATGCTCCGTAAATTACGCCCGCGCCAGTTGGCAAAGGAAAGGGCGCTACTGGTTCTTCCGGTTTAACTTCTTTTAAGTTAATCTTGCGTTTACGTAATAATTGCGCAAACTCCCTGGTAGTTAAAACGTAATCCACGGGCTTAAGAGCGCCTTTGTCAAGCCAAAGCTCTTCTCGGGTAATATCATATTTTTTTGCTAAACAAGGCATAATGGAAACAACAATAATGTTTTTAGGGTCAAGACCTTCTTTTTGCGCCCAATAAGTTTTAATCAATCCTCCCATAATCATATGCGGAGAACGCACCGTGGTTAAGTTGGGAATAAATTCCGGATAATAAAATTCACAAAATTTTACCCAGCCCGGACAACAAGAGGTGAACATCGGCAAGGGTTCTTTTTTTTCTAAACGCTCTACTAGTTCTTTGGCTTCTTCCACCGTAGTAACATCTGCGGCTATAGAAGTATCAAAAGCCTTGGCTCCTAAAGCGTGGATTCCGGCAAACAAATGCCCGGTTACAACAGAACCATAAGGCATGCCAAATTCCTCGCCGATAGTGGTGCGAATAGACGGGGCAAATTGAAATACCACGGTTTTACCCTCTTCTTGCAAAGGCTTTTCTATTGCTTCATACTCACCCACCCCTTCAAAAGCGCCTACGGGGCAGTGCATCAAACACTGGCCGCAATAAATGCAATCTTTTTTCGGATCTTTTGAAGGCACCACCTCATATAAACCGTCGTGATATTCTAATTCTAAAAAATCAATACCCTGCCTATGACACATATCCACACACAAGCGACAATCAATGCACTTGGAGCTGTCAAACTCCAGAGCCGGACCGAATTTAAAAGTAGGCTTGTCTTTTTTTCGATCTGTAAATCCGTTAATTTTTCCTTTTAACTGCCGGCAAATTTTCAAAGCTTGGCAACGACCATGGTAAATGCAATCCGCGCACTCTTCCCGATGTTGGGCAAATAACAGCTCCAAATTTATTTTTCTAGCGCGCGCAATATTTTCTGACTCGGTTTTAACCACCAGGCCGTCTTCCACCTTAGTAGAACAAGAAGTATATAAACCGGGTCGTCCCTCAATTTCCACTAAACACAAACGACAAGAAGCTTGAATGGTTAAATCCGAATGATAGCACAGGGTGGGAATATCAATTTTATTCTGGCGCGCCACTTCCAAAATAGTCTGCCCTTCTTTAACAGCGATTTTTTGGTTGTTGATCGTAATCTTCATAGTTTTATCCCCATTACTTTGGTTAACAAATCGTAAAAAGGCGTAGGAACAGATTTTCCCAAACTGCAAAAACTGGTTTGTTCCAAAACAAAAAACAAATCTTGCAAAACTTTTACCTCCAGTTTTTTTTTGGCTACCATTTCTCTGATGCGCAAAGTTCCCTCTCGACAAGGTGTGCATTTATCACAATTTTCACGCACAAAAAACTCGCTCCATTCTTGCATCAACTGATAGGGATCGGTTTTTTTTTGGTCATAAACCGTTATCGAGCCTGCGCCGCTAACAGGTTGATCTAATTCGTTAGCAAGTAAAATTCTCCCGCTAGCGCCGCCGCCAACTTGCACAAAAAAATCAATTTTTGGAAAATTACAGTTTTCTTTCAAAACTTGAGCAATAGTTAAATCTACATTAAATTCATAAACACCGCTTTTTTCAACATTACCATTGACTGAATAAAGCCGCGTATTTTTGTACGAATTTTTAAAAATTTTATCAACATAATATAAAGTCTCCGCGTTGTTAATCAAGGTAGGACAACCCCATAAACCTTTTTGCGTTGGGTAGGGCGGTTTTTGACGCGGTTCTGTACACCGACCCTCTATGGCCTCGCAAGCGGCAGACTCATCTCCTCCTAAATATCCGCCAGGTTCACAAAATATCTCAATTGGCGCGGAGCCAATGATTTTAAGAAATTTTTCTTGATATTTCTGATAATAATCTTTTCGTAAATACAAAAAACCCTTGGCCGAACCGCCAATAGTTTTCATAGCAAGCAAAATACCGGAAATCAGTTCCTGGGGATAATTTTCTAAAATATAACCGTCTTTATAGACTTTTGGCTCTCCTTCGGAAACGTTGCAAATAACGTATTTTTGTTTACCCGGCTCATTTTTGACCATCTCCCATTTTTTCGCTGTGGGAAAAGCCGCTCCCCCGCGCCCCAAAAGATTAACTTGGGCTATTTTTTGAATAAGATCTAAATTCATGTATTTAGATTATAGCAAAAATCCCTAATTTTAAAAATAAAAAGGACCAATGAAGGCTTTGGCGGCTAATTGTGGATAAGTTTTTTGACATCTTTTTTTAATACTATATATTGTCTATAGACATAATAGACATAGTAAATAATATAAATAATTTATACTCTAGCATGAAGCTAACCACCAAAAGCGAGTATTCCCTACTAGCGCTGATCTATATCGCCCGCCACCAAGACGGACATTTTATTAAAGTGGAAGATATTTGTGAAAAATATAATTTAACCAAAAAATATTTGGAGCATCTTCTTGGCGTTTTAAAACAAAGTCGCTATATCAAAACCAAACGCGGATCGCACGGCGGATACCGCTTGGCAAAGCCAGCAAACAAAATATCTATTGCGGAAATTATCCGTTTAATGGACGGGGCTTTGGCTCCTACCGAGTCTGTTAGTGAATATTTTTTTTCCCAAACCGCTTTAAGTCAAGAAAAAAAAATGCTCGTGGTCTTTAAAGATATTCGAGATTATATTTCTAAAAAATTGGAAAAAATGAAGTTAAGTGATTTAATTTGATTTAATTAATTTAAAAAATATGACCAGAAACAAAAAAGTTTTTTTACTCTTGCCCCTGCTTTTTGCAGGCGCGCTTTTCGTGGGATGTCAAAAACAATCTGCGGAAGAAGCCCAAAAACAAACCGTTAAAGTGGGTTATTTCCCTAATATCACCCACGCCCAAGCTTTAGTAGGTGTGGAAAACGGGGCGTTTCAAGAAAAATTAGGCTCGGATGTTGAAATAAAAGCGATTACTTTTAATTCCGGCACCACAGAAATAGAAGCGCTGTTTGCCGGAGAAATTGACTTGGGCTATATCGGTCCCTCTCCAGCCATTAACGGTTATGTAAAGTCAAACGGAGAGTCGTTGCGAGTAATCAGCGGCGCCGTTTCCGGAGGCGCGGTGCTGGTAGGACAAAGCGACTTAGCCGAGGCTTTTGCCAAAGACGGAGCGCAGGCTTTAGCTAATAAAAAAATCGCCTCGCCTTCTCAGGGCAATACCCAAGATATTTCTTTAAGAAACTATATTAAAGAAAATAATCTGGAAGGAAAAGTGGAAATCATTCCTATGGAAAATGCCGATCAATTAACCGCTTTTTCTCAAAAAGAACTAGACGGCTGTTGGGTGCCGGAACCATGGGGCACACGATTAATCACCGAAGCGGGTGGAAAATTGATGATTGACGAACGCGACTTATGGCCCAATGGTAAATTCATTACCACTAATATTATTGCCAGCAAGGCTTTTCTTGACCAGCATCCTGATTTGGTAAAAAAATGGCTGGAAGCTAATTTAGAGGTTACCACCTGGATCAATGATAATCCGCAAGAGGCGCAAAAAATCGTTAATTCGGAAATTGAGCGTTTGACCACTAAAAAAATAGCCGATGATGTTTTAGCCAAATCTTGGAAAAGAATAGATTTATCAGTGAATCCCCTAAAAGATTCTTTGTACGCCTTTGGTGACCGGGCTTATGAACAAGGATTTTTGGGAGATACCAAGCCAGACTTATCAAATATTTACGACTTAACTATTTTAAATGAGATTACAGGTAAAAAATATTAGCAAAAAATTTAAAGCCAAAAGTAATTATGTCGGCGCTTTAGATCAAGTTAGTTTAGACGTAAAGTCGGGGGAATTTATCTGCCTGCTGGGACCTTCGGGTTGCGGAAAATCCACTTTACTGAATTTGATCGCGGGCTTGGAAGCTCCGGATCAAGGTGAAATTTACAGCCGCGGTAAAATTGGACTGATGTTTCAAGAGGCGGCTTTATTCCCCTGGCTGAAAGTAAAAGACAATGTGGGCTTTGGTTTAAAAATGCAAAAAGTCCATCGCCCAGAGATTGCGGAACAAGTGGATAAATATTTGAGCATGATGCATTTGAGCGCTTTTGCCGAAGCTTATCCGCATGAATTATCCGGCGGCATGAAACAAAGAGCGGCTTTGGCGCGCACTTTAATTTTAAACCCAGATCTGCTTTTAATGGATGAACCTTTTGCGGCTTTGGACGCGCAAACCAGAGAGCGGCTTTACGGCGATTTACAAAAAATTTGGCAAGAAACCAAAAAAACCATTATTTTTGTTACCCATAACGTGCGAGAGGCCGTATGTTTGGGCGACCGCGTAGAAGTTTTTACCGCTCGACCGGGAAAAATAAAAAAAGAATTTAAAATTAACCTCAGTCGGCCACGTAATTTGAATGATGTAGCTGTGGCGCAAATTAGCAACGAAATTATGCAAGAACTGAAAGAAGAAATAGACAAAGTAGCGGCAGAAATGGCTGATTATAAAAAACACCAAAATGACTAAAGTAGACCTAAAAAGAAAAGGCAGAAAACTGATTATCAAAATAATTTTTTTGCTGTTTTTACTTTTAATTTGGTGGTTGCTTTACAAAATACATTTTTGGCCGGCCTGGCTCTTTCCTTCTCCTCGTCAGGTATTTAAAACCTTAATCAAGGGGTTTGCCAACCACACTTTTATCTGGGGAATACTAATTAGCATGAGGCGTTTGTTTATCGGTTTTGGTTTTGCGTTGCTGGTAGGAAGTTTTGTAGGTTTTTTACTGGCAAAAGTAAAAATAATCAACGAGACCGTGGGCTTTTTAGTACTAGGCTTGCAAACTTTGCCCAGCATTTGCTGGTTACCCTTGGCTTTGCTGTGGTTTGGCTTAAACGAAAAAGCGATTATTTTTGTGGTGATTATGGGCTCAATAATGAGCATGACCATTGCTATGGAAAGCGCGGTAAAAAACATTCCGCCGTTATTTATCCGTGCCGGGAAAATGTTAGGGGTACAAGGCTGGCAATTATTCTGTCATGTGATTTTCCCCGCTATTCTCCCCTCTTTTATCACCGGCATAAAACAAGGCTGGTCTTTTGCATGGCGGTCTTTGATGTCTGGCGAAATGCTGTTTATTACCTTGGGATTGGGACAACTGTTGATGATTGGCCGGCAATTAAACGATATGTCGCAGGTTATGGCGGTGATGCTCGTGATTATTATGATCGGAATTATTTTTGATAAACTTATTTTTGGCGTAATGGAAAACAGCGTCCGCCGTAAATGGGGACTGAAATAGTCAACAATATTAGGCTCTTTACTTTTTTTAAAAAACGGTTTATTTTATATCAGTTAGTAATTTTGGGGAATAGCCAAGCGGCCCGCCTCGCCTCGGCTAAGCCGAAGGCGAGTCGAGGCGGGTAAGGCACCAAATGGATCTTTAATAATTAAATAATGAATTACATTTATATTTTATTTAGCAATAAAGACAAAAGAACTTATGTGGGGTCAACTACTGATTTGAACAGAAGGTTATCTGAACATCAAACAGGTAAAGTTAAAGCCACAAAATATAGAAGGCCATTGATATTAATTTATTATGAAAAATATGTTAGTCTAAAAGAAGCTAGAAAAAGAGAAAAATATTTAAAATCCTCAGCCGGTAGAAAATTTATAAAGAAAAACAATATAGTTAAATATAATGGGGAATAGCCAAGCGGTAAGGCAACGGGTTCTGGTCCCGTCATCGGGGGTTCGAATCCCTCTTCCCCAGCCAAACGAAACTTATTTTAGTATTTGCGCTATTTTTTTTAAGCTATATAATGATGATATTAAATATCGACCCGTTAGCACGCTTTTAAGCATTAATCAATCTTTGTTTATGACCCAAAAAAAACCCGTAGTTTTTATTACTCGCCCCATTCCCCAAAATGGCATTGCGATGTTAAAAAAACATTTTACCGTTCGTTTGCGTAAAGTTAACAGTCCTATCCCAAAAAAGGAACTGGAAAAAGAAATTCAAAATTGCACGGCCTTATTAACAATTTTAACTGACAAAATTGACGGTAAAATCATGGACTTAAACCCGAATCTTAAAGTTATTTCTAATTTTGCGGTTGGTTTTGATAATATTGACATTAGTGCGGCTAGCAAACGCGGCATAGCTGTAGGCAATACTCCTGGTGTTTTAACGCAATCCACGGCAGAACACACTCTGGCTCTAATCCTTGCCTTGATGAAGCGTATTGTGGAAGGACAAAAAATTATGGAACGCAATGCTTTTTGCGGTTGGGGGCCTCTTTATATGTTGGGAAAAGAACTGTATAAAAAAACTATTGGCGTTGTTGGTTTTGGTCGCATTGGCGTGCGTCTTGCCGAAATCGCTTATTATGGTTTTGGGTGCAATATTTTATATGACAACCCCTCTGTCAATAAAAAAATGGAACACGCCATTCACGCCAAACACGTTAAACTCGCAACGCTTTTAAAAAAAGCAGACGTGGTTAGTTTACACGTACCGTTACTGCCGCACACTCATCATTTGATCGGTAAAAAAGAGCTGAGCTTAATGAAAAAAACAGCCTATCTTATCAATACAGCGCGCGGAGCGGTAGTTGATGAAAAAGCCCTGCTCTCTGCTTTAAAAAAAGGACAAATAGCAGGAGCCGGACTGGACGTTTTTGAGTGTGAACCTAGCCGCACTGCTGGTTTGGAAAAATTAAATAACGTGGTTATGGTACCGCATACCGGTTCTGCTCCTGTTGAAGCCAGAGAAGGCATGGCACAAGTGGCGGCACAAAACATTATTGGCATATTAAAGAAAGGTGCTAAACCTGTTTCTATTGTTAATGCTTAAAAAAATAGAACCTCTAAGTTTATGAATGAGCAAAAAATTTATTTGGAAAAATTAGCAAAAGAAGTTTTAGAATACATTAAGCCGCATAATTTTATTAGAAATAATGTTACCTACCGTGCTGGAAAATTAACGGTGCAGGGAAAAGTTTTTAATTTGAAAAAGAAAAACCGCATTATTGTAGTGGGCGCCGGCAAGGCCACTTTGGAAATGGCCGAGAGCATGCACAAGTTGTTAAAAAATCGTATTACAACCGGGTATATTTCTGTGCCGCATGCGCCACAAAAAAATATTGGTCCAATTTTAGTGCGCCGCGCATCGCATCCTCTGCCAAATCAAGAAGGGGTTAAAAACGCCAAAGCGATTTTAAACCTCGTTAAAAGTGCCGACAAAGATGACATGGTGATTTGTTTAATGAGCGGCGGGGGCTCGGCTTTACTGCCCTACCCCATACCACCGTTAACTTTGCGGCAAAAAGTATCCATAACTAATCAATTATTGCGCTGTTCCGCCGATATTAAGGAAATCAACTCGATCAGAAAACACCTTTCTTTGGTAAAAGGCGGACGCTTGGCGCAGGCGGCAATGCCGGCTGAGCTTATAGCCATTTATATTTCTGACGTTATTGGCGATCCGCTGGATGTTATCGCCTCCGGCCCTACTGTTGCTGATAAAAGTAGCAGTACAGATGCTTTAGCCGTTTTGCAACGTTGCGGCATTCATAGTGATTTAGCTGAAAAAATTATAAAACAAAACGAAACGCCCTATTACCTTGAACCAAAAAATGTGCACAATTTCATTATCGGTAGCAACTCGCAAGCCTTAAAATACATCAAAAGATTGTTAAACAAAAAAGGTTTTCGTCCTTTGATGTTGACCTCGCGTTTATTTGGCGAATCAAGAGAGGCGGCGTTGGTATTATCGTCTATTGCTCAAGAGGTTGTTGATTCGGGTCAGCCCGTACGCGCCCCAGCGGCTTTGATTATCGGCGGAGAAACAACCGTAACGGTTAAAGGCAAAGGAAAAGG
>MHKJ01000023.1:0-1274 GCA_001818355.1 Candidatus Kerfeldbacteria bacterium RIFOXYC2_FULL_38_9
TAAATTACCTCTAAAAAACCACGACGTTTATGTACCTTATGCCAATTTTTCTGTACCCCTATTATGATGCGTATCAACATACATTGTACTCGATGAATTATCATCAGAAGAGTTTTGAGTCGATCTCTATTGGGATGGGTGTGTCTGAGGTAAAGAGGATTATTGGTGATCCTTTAAAAGTCACATCAGATGAAAATACAAAGACAGAGTATCATTTTTATTCTCAGAGCAAGAACGATAGTAATTACTTTGAAAAGAAGTTAGTAATGCAAAATGGGAAAGTCGTTGAAAAAATTGATGCTCTGTATCACGATTAATACTGCTTTTATATCTTCACAGCGGGTAACCGCACTTGCTTCACATCGGTTATGGTAGTAAAATTGTACCATAGCGACAGTCCGCAACTGACGTGTATCCGCAAACGTCGTGCGCCATCCGTCGCTACCTAAATAACGACCGTTTATGAATGAAGAAACAATTATAGACCAAACGAAAAACTGCTTCTTCTTAAAGATTTGATGAATACGAATACTGCCAAAGAAATTGCTGCCAAAAGACACGCCTTCATGGAACAATATCTTGATCAGTTCTTCAACGAATGGGATGGTAAAGATTATTGATCTACTCATAAAGAATATATGTGGTAAAATGCATAAAATCACTGCGCGATAGTTGCGCGTATCTTACGCGATTCTAAAATAATTTATCCGAATAAATCAATAACATGAAGAAAATCATAATCAGTATTTCAGTTATCATTCTCGTTGCGATTATTTTTGCGGCGCCCTGGCTTTGGATTGATAATGGAGAAGATATTATGGAAAACAGTTTTTTCCGAGGAAATGATTCCGAAAATTTCAACAAACCCAAAGGAAATTGCGACTGTGACGGATCATGTATAAATGTTAAATGGGCGCCGTTTGGAGTAAAAGTAGATGCTTGCTCTGAAGATTATTATTTTATTTCATTCTGGGGACAAAAATTCTACATGAACGGTGAATAAAAATCTTTTCTGTTTACAAAGAAAAAATAGAGCTCGCGGGAAAAACGATATAAATTAACATATTTGCTAAGATTAGCAAATATGTTTACCGGGATTCCCAGCATAGAAGGACAACTTCACCTAAACTATGCTAATATAAAAGAATTCAAAAAATACGAAGTAAAGCCAAAGGATTATTAGAAAAAATTATAAAGGCCTACAAAAAACAGTCTGCGAAAAAATGGAGCTAAGGAGTTTTTTATGAGGTCGAAATAACTAAAATTAATTAAGT
>MHKJ01000023.1:1333-10734 GCA_001818355.1 Candidatus Kerfeldbacteria bacterium RIFOXYC2_FULL_38_9
GTTTTTACAGGTGAGATATTCGGGTATACAATGGCACAAGAAAAAGATGGCAAAATACAAGCGATTTGCGGAAATGAAGGAAAAGTTCCCTATTTGCACATTCATGATAAAGTAAAACCTAAAGGAGACTACCAAGCTTTGGGTGGGTTAGACCCAAATCAAGACGCTGAAATTGTTGAAATTGCGAAACCATTTGAAGACGGAAAAACAGATAAAATCATTTGTCTTCAACAGGGTGACAAAATTGTATGGATAAAACCATGCCAAATGGAAAAAAATTACTAAAAAAATAAACCGCCAAAATCATTAGCGCACTAATCTGTTTTTTATTACAGCGTGGCGGAACCCACCAGCTGTTGCTCGTTGCTTCGCGAACGCGCGTTAGCTGAGATATATGTTTTTTTCTTTGTCATATGGGCAACTCTTAAAAAGAATTAAATTTTATTAATAATACACTATTGATCCACCATGAATTTTAATTTTCATCGTTCAAAATTCATTATATTTTTAGTCATACCCTCATCTTTAATTGTGGCGTTAATTTTTATTTTTCTTAAATTGCCATCCTCACCGCCCGCCGATGGAAATATTAACTGCCATCAAATAAATCTTCCTTACCAAAATCCGACATTGCCAATTGATCAAAGAGTTACCGATTTAATGAACAGAATGACCGACAAGGAAAAAATAGGACAAATGGTTTTAGTTGAAAAAAATAGCATTCATGGTCTTAACGATATTACCCAATATAATTTAGGAGCGTTATTAAGCGGTGGCGGAGCAGGACCAAAACAGGACACTCCCTTAGCCTGGCTTCAAATGATAAACACTTTTCAATCTGCCGCCAAAGAGACTTGTTTAGGCATACCTCTTTTGTACGGAATTGACGCCATCCACGGCCATGGCAATGTTCTGGGAGCCACAATTTTCCCTCATTTCATTGGTTTGGGTGCTACCAGAGATCCGGATTTAGTGAAACGAGTTGCCAAAGCAACCGCCGAAGAAATGGCCGCGACCGGAATTTATTGGAATTTTGCTCCCAATCTTGATGTGGCAAAAGATATCCGTTGGGGTAAAACATACGAAACTTTTGGATCAGATCCGGACAACGTGGCACAACTGGGAGTCGCTTATTTAGAGGGAATGCAGGATTCATTAAACGGCTACTTTAATGTCTTGGCTAACCCCAAACACTTCATTGGTGGTGGGGATATGGAATACGGAACATCTCGCAATAAAAAATTCAAGATTGAAGAGGGAAATATAACTATTGACGAAAAAACTTTGCGCCAAGTTCACCTTGTTCCTTTCCAAAAAACAATCACTGCTCGCGCGCGCGTTATTATGGTGAGTACTGCCAGTTGGCAAGGTAAAATAAATTCTGACAATTATTATCTTTTAACGGAGCTACTAAAAAACGAGCTGGGATTTTCCGGTTTTATAGTTTCCGATTGGTATGGTGTTTATCAAATAGAAACAAATAAATATAATTCATTAGTCAGGGCGGTGAATGCCGGGATTGATATGGTGATGACTCCGTTTGAATACAAAGATTTTATATCCAACATACAGGAGGCTTTATCTAATGGTGATATAAAAAAAGAACGAATAGATGATGCCGTAAAAAGAATTTTAACAGTAAAATTTGAAACGGGTTTATTTGACCGACCCCAAGCTCTGCCGGAGGGATTATCGGTTATCAGCAACGACCAACATCGTGAGATAGCCAGGGAAGCGGTTCGTAAATCTCAAGTATTATTAAAAAATAAAAATTCTGTATTACCCCTATCTAAATCATTGAAAAAAATTCTAGTAGCCGGTTCATCGGCGGACAATTTAGGTCGCCAGGCAGGGGGATGGACAACGGAGTGGCAAGGTATAGATGGCAATTATGGTATTTTAGGAACCACCATACTGGAAGCCATAAAAAATACTGTTTCCAGAGATACGGAAGTGGAATATAATGAAAAGGGAGATTTTTTTACAGATAATTTTTCAGACGTGGGAATTGTTGTTGTTGGTGAAAAACCTTATGCCGAGGGCTGGGGAGATATCGCCAATCCAAGTTTAAGTTCTGAAGACTTATTGACAATAGAAAAAGTGAAAGCAAAAAGCAAAAAACTAGTTGTTATCATAGTTTCTGGACGTCCCTTGAATATTAAAGAGTATGCCAAAAATTGGGACGGAATTATAGCGTCCTGGTTTCCCGGAAGTGAAGGACAGGGAGTGGCAGATGTCTTGTTTGGAGATTATGCTTTTACGGGGACATTGCCAGTAAATTGGGAATTATAGTAGTACTGCTAACATACAGAATAAAAAAACACATACATCAGCTAATAGCGAATAACCGCAATTGCTTCACATCGGTTATGGTAGTAGAATTGTACCATAGCGACAGTCCGCAACTGACGTGTATCCGCAAACGTCGTGCGCCATCCGTCGCTACCTAAATAACGACCGTTTATGAATGAAGAAGCAATTGTAGACCAAACGAAAAACTGCTTCTTCTTAAAGACTTGATGAATACGAATACTGCCAAAGAAATTGCTGCCAAAAGACACGCCTTCATGGAACAATATCTTGATCAGTTTTTTAACGAATGGGACGGTAAAGATTATTGATTTACTCATAAAGAATATATGTGGTAAAATGCATAAAATCACTGCGCGATAGTTGCGTGTATCTTACGCGATTCTAAAATTAATTTATTATCCATATGCTCATTTCAAAATCTGACACGAAAAAAATTTCTAATTCAAAAACATGTATTGTTTGGGAATATCGCTTTCCAAGTAAAAGAGTTCAACTGATTCTTTGAAACTACGTACAATTATGGATATTGAAAAATTTATGAAAGTCGCCATTGAAGAGGCAGAAATGTCAGTTGCCGAAGGCAATAAACCGATAGGTGCGGTTATAGTTGATCTTGAAACAAAAGAGATTTTGTCAAAAGGACATAATATGCAAGTAACTGAACACGACCCAACCGCGCACGGAGAAATTGTTGCTATACGTAAAGCATGTAAACAAAAAGAATCTACATACTTACCAAACGTTGCATTGTTTACAACAACGGAACCATGCACCATGTGCATTTCTGCTATTTTGAAATCAAAAATTCCTCAGCTGTACTTTGGTATTTCCAATAAAAAGTTGATAGATAATGGCTTTAGACTTATTCCATTTAATAACAGCAAGTTAGTTGGTAATAGTAGCTATACTATCAATATCCACGGCGGTGTGTTAGAACAAGAATGTCTTGAACAACGATTGCGCTTGAAGTAAAAAATAAAGCCGCAACAGCGATGACTCAGTCGAACTCTATCACTGTACGGTTCGGCAACTGCTCATACGTTAGAAGAAATTGAAAAAAGTATTGAGAAAGCGCTTAAAAAAATTAGAGTGAAAATAGTTTAAGAGTAGGACCTGGAAAAATTGACATTATATTTTAATTGGCTATAATTGGATATAGTTATAATATCCAATTAAAATATGCCTAATAGTAGCCAAAAAATAACAGAAAAACATTTATTTTCAAACAATTTTTCCAAGCGGATTGAACAAATTCCCTCTGTTATTGTTTCCAAAATCGCTAAAATTGATGAACTAAAAGGACAATGGATAACTGGCGCGCGCTTAAGCCCACAGGTTCTGGGGCGTTTGAAGCGCTCGGTTTTGATTACTTCTACCGGAGCTTCCACCCGTATTGAAGGGGCACGACTTTCTGACGAAGATATTGAGAAACTAATGCGCGGTATTAACATCCAAAAATTCACCAACCGCGACAAACAAGAAGCACAAGGATATTATGAATTGTTAGAAAATGTTTTTAATTCTTGGAAAAATTTAAAGTTCAGCGAGAACTTAATCAAACACTTCCATCAAGAACTTTTGAAACATGTAGAAAAAGATGAAAAACATCGCGGTGATTACAAAAAAGGCGAAAATAAAGTGCACATGATAGATGAAGCCGGTCAATCAATTGGTATTCTTTTTGATACTTCACCTGCTTATCTTACCCCTACACAAATGCAGACACTAGTTGAGTGGACACAAAAGACAGTAGAGGAAAATAAATTTCATCCCCTGCTCGTGATTGGTAATTTTTTAGTTGAATTTTTAAAAATTCATCCTTTCACCGATGGTAACGGACGTTTGTCGCGTGTACTTACCAACCTACTTTTACTCCAAGCGGGGTATGTTTACATGCCCTATGTTTCTCACGAAAAATTAGTTGAGGATAATAAGCCGGATTATTATATCGCCTTGCGCAGAAGTCAAAAAACCATGGGAACAGATAAAGAAGACATTACTGATTGGCTTGAATTCTTTTTGGATATCGTTTTACAACAGTCATACATGGCAGTAGAGCTGTTATCTAAAGAAAACATAGAAAAAATATTGTCGGAAAAACAGTTACTAGTTTGGCAATATATTGAAAAAGCAAAAGAAACCAGTACGGGAGATATTGCGGAAAACACTAAAATCGCCAGACCAACAGTAAAACAAACATTAGATGTTTTGCTTAGATTAAAAAAGATTGAAAGAATTGGATTAGGAAGGAGTACAAGATACACAAAAAATAAAAAGTGAAAATAATTTACACCCCGTATATTATATTGGAGCTATAATTAACAAAATATGATTCAAGCATTTATATTTGATATGGATGGTGTGATCATTGATAGTGAGCCACTACAATTACAGTCTTTTAATCATGTTTTGAAAAAATACAATATTATCGTCAGCATGCCGGAGTTCAAAGAGAAATACATGGGATATAAAGATATCCAAATTTGTGAAAAAATCATTGATGACTACAATTTATCTTTAACAAAAGACGAATTTGTTTCAAATAAAAGAGCAGCTTATTTAAAAATACTCAAACAAGGTACAATTGAACCAATCAGCGGCGCAGTGGAAGCTATCAAAGAAATATCATCTTTAATGCCAATAGCAATAGCTTCATCTTCAAATAAATTAGAGATTGAAACTATTATCGGTCGGTTTGGCGTGCGCGACCTATTCTTAGTATTAGTCAGTGCTAGTGAAGTAAAAAACGGTAAGCCTGCACCAGATGTCTATTTGCGAGTAGCCAAACTTATGAATATTGATCCAAATAAATGCGGCGTAATTGAAGATACACAACTTGGTGTACACGCCGCCAAAAATGCCGGGATGTACTGCATTGGTATTACCACTACTCATACCAAGGATGAACTACAAGATGCCGACAGAGTCATTGATTCGTTTGAACACCTTATGTCTGCTATACAAAGAGTAATCCGATAGCGGTTGTACGAAATTTCTCATGCCTATATAATGTATTTATGGATACATTTAATGAACCAGAAAAAGAACACGTGTATGAGCGAGGAGTCTTTTACAAAAAAGATGCGGGGTTCAATAAAATAGCATGAGAATACCATACATATTATTTTAACCATATGAAAAAAGAAGATTGCTTTTTCTGTGATAAAAACAATAAAGAAAAACATCAAATTATAGCTGAAAATGATTTTTTTTATTCTCGATGGGATGATTTTCCAGTCAGTGAAGGGCATGCGGAGATTGTACATAAGGATCATATAGAATCATTTTTTGATCTGAGTGAAAAAGAAGTATTACAAATGTATGATGTACTCAGAGAGACAAAGAAAATAATATTTGAAAAATATAATCCAGATGCATGCAATGTTGGGGTAAATGAAGGTCAAGCCGCTGGGCGCACAATTCATCATTTACATATCCATATTATTCCACGATATGAGGGAGATGTAGAAAATCCTCGCGGTGGTATTCTAAACATTATTCCAGGAAAAGGGGATTATTAATTACGCTACCGAAAACTCCGCACAAGAGCGCGTATGCAATTGTCTTATTTTGCAAGTTTTTGCTTCTTTATGATTTTTGTTTTAAGATAAAATTGTTCAAATATTTAAAACCATTGTTTCGTACATGTTCTGGTTTGCTTCGTACATTTTACCAGAACATGGACTAACAGCCACGCATGACACTGTGTATAATGCAGGCGCAAAGACAAAGACCGCGGCGTGATATTCATATGTGAGCCAGAAGTAAAACTCGCCCTTTTCCACAAAAACAGCAAAATAGTTATTTGATAATTATTTAAAATCGAGAGAGGAATCGATACAAACGAGCTAAACTTTCCAAAAAATTTAATGCGTTAAAAGAAGTGTTATGAACAATCCAGAAAAGTTTATAATAAATCCAACCAATGAATTTCATATTTTACGACATTATCAATTTATTGATGATGCATATAAAAGAAGCTTTAGTTGATATGCCATATTGGTATTACGATTATTCTCAGAAAAAACTATGTTTCACTTTCAATTCACCTCTATTCGTGTAGTATATTGATATATGAAAATACTTATTGTTGAGGACGAAGTCGGCATAGGTAAACCATTGCAAAAATCGTTAGAACGACATGGTTTTGCTGTTGATTACGCCCAAACCGGGAAAGAAGCGTTAAAATTAGCACATATTTATCAGTATGATTGCATTTTGCTTGATATTAATTTACCTGAAATAGACGGTTTAACTGTTGTACAACAACTGCGCGAAGAAGCTAACACCACTCCAATTATTATGTTAACTGCCAGAACGCAACTGTATAATAAACTAGAAGGGTTTGGCGTAGGAGCAGACGATTATATTACGAAGCCATTTCATTTGGAAGAAGTCATTGCCCGCATTCATGCCGTTATTAAGCGTACGTGCGCAAATAAAAATACTTCTTTGCAGTTTGGAGGGTATGAATTATTTCCAGAAAAGAATATTGTCGTATCCCACGCAAAAAATGATAAAAAAATTATTTTAACTTCAAAAGAAGCGGCTATTTTAGAATATTTGATACGCAATAATGACCGCATTGTCTCTACCGAAGAAATTATTGAACACGTGTGGGACAGGGAAGTTAATTCGTTTACAGATTCAGTAAAAACGCATATCAAAACATTGCGTCAAAAAATAGACCCTAAAAAAATAATTATTAATACTATCCGTGGGAAAGGATATCAAATACAACTATGAACCTCACTATTCGACTCAAACTAACACTGTGGTATTCTCTCATGCTTATTGTTACGAGCGGGTTGTTTATTGTACTGGCAAATACGGTGGTTACACAACAATATCATAAAACACCTCAAGAAATTTTTTCAGAAATTCAAGAACGAGATCCGCAGTTTCAATTTGGAGGGCGACCGAATGGCGATGATCCATTTATGAATCGTCAAGATGTTGCCACCCTTGTGCGGCAAGTGCGTGAAGAAGATCAGCAAAAAATTCAAAATACCGTGTTGAGTATTTTTATTGTTCTCATGGCTTTATCTTTTGGCGGTGGGTATATTATTGCTGGCAGAATGCTTTCCCCGATTCGTAAAATAAATGAAGAAACTCGAAAGATGAGCGCAGATAATTTACAACCCATTGAAGGAAGTACTGTGCAAGACGAATTAGGAGAGCTGACCATCAATTTGAATGGCATGATTACTCGTTTGCGAGATTCGTTTCATGTTCAAAAACAATTTGTGGAAAATGCTTCGCATGAATTAAAAACACCACTGACTATTGTCCAAACGAACTTAGAAGCGGCATTAGAAGACAAGACTGTTGCGCGTGACGAGATGCAAGAATACATCAATCAAGCATTGAAATCGACTCAATTTATGAATCGATTAACCGAAGATTTGTTATTGTTATCTGTTGTAAAAGAACACATTCCATTTGATGACGTACAGACAAAAGATGTTGTTGAAGGTGCGGTAAAACAATTGCAACCCATTGCTTTAGAGCAGAAAAAAAATATTATTACGCAATTTCCTGACCATATAAAAACAATTAAAGGTAATAGTACATTGTTAACGCGCGCCGTAATGAACTGTATTGAAAATGCTATTAAATACGCTCGAACGAAAATTATTGTTCAGGTGGCACTGACAAATAATCGTATACAAATTACGGTTCAAGATGATGGTGAAGGTATTTTGCAAGAACACATTGCAAAAGTATTTGACCGTTTTTACCGGGCAGATGACGCTCGTTCTCGTCGCTCTGGTGGTGCAGGGTTAGGTCTGGCTATTACAAAATCGATTATAGAAAAACATAATGGTTCTATTACGCTTTCTTCTGAACCAGAGAAAGGCACAACAGTTGTGATAACGTTATAATTCTTGCATAATAGAGCGCTGTGTAAAAAAGGCTTACAATAGCCTTTTTTCTTCACATTCACTTCACCAAGGTTTGTGTATGATGCCTATATATTTGTACAGGCAGATTATTTAATTCATTATTTTTTTCTTATGTGGAAAAAACGATTAGCAAAACTGTGGATTTTTGTGAGAACCCATAAGGTGCGGGTTCTTGTTTTGATTTGTATTTTGGCAGGCGGTGCGTGGTATGGATATACAAAAATAAAACCCGCAAATACAGAAGTAAAATATACAACTGTCGCAGTTGCAAATGGTAATATTATGGCTACTGTTTCAGGAACAGGACAAATTGCGGAAGAAAATCAAGTAGAAATAAAGCCAACATCAACAACAACGGTTACTTCTATTTCTGTAAAAGAGGGTGATTCAGTCAAAGAAGGTGATACTCTTATGAAATTAGATAGTGCGTCTGCTACAACAAGTATAGAGCAAGCAGAAGCGAGCTTCGAAAGCGCGCAGGCAAATTATAATAAAGTACTTGCTGGTACAACGAGCGCAGAAATTGAAGTGGCAAAAACGCAAGTGGAATCTGCTCAAACGAGTGTCGATAACGCAGAAGAAAATTATGATGCGGTTGTTTCTTTGCAAAAAACTTCTGTCAGCAACGCATATAGTACTTTATTGAATTCCGGCATTACTTCTTTTAGTTCTTCAGGTAATGGTAGCGGTACAGTACCTTCAAATACCTCAGGTTCAATACCCGCAACAGCAACGACAACAAGTACAGGGAATGCCATTCCGTCATCAGGAAACACATCAACTGCGACAGTGACTATTTCAGGCACCTATACCGGTACCACAGAAGGAACCTATAAAATTAAAATCACTGTCACTGATTCTGTCTATTCATTTACTATTTCCGGGTTAGAGTCTGTAACAGGCAAGTTAACCCCAGATGTGCCGGTAAAATTTGGGAAAAAAGGATTGTATTTGACGCTCAGCTCAACAGGAACAGTGGTGAATAACAGTGTGTGGACATTACCTATTCCCAACACACTCGCAAGTAATTATTTAACAAACTACAATGCACATCAAACAGCATTGCAAAATCAGAACCAAGCACTGGTGAGCGCTCAAAATAATATTGATTCAGCACAAGCACAGCTAGACCAGGCTGAAGCAGCCCTTGCTCAAAAACAAGAATCAGCAGATTCTGCTTCT
>MHKJ01000024.1:0-5359 GCA_001818355.1 Candidatus Kerfeldbacteria bacterium RIFOXYC2_FULL_38_9
TCTTGAAAAATAAAAACCCCGGCCGACAATATCACCGACCAAATAACCATAAAAATAAAAATCCACCCTACTACCAAAAAAAATTTTCTGGTCATAAAAATTCAATTTTATAAACCCTTTTTACTATTTTAATTGACCAACGATTACCACGTAATTTTTACCATATTTTTTAGCGCACTTGGGACAAGTGGTGTACCACATATACATTTTTTTAACGGCCAATCCTTTGCCTTTGGCATATTCTGCAAAATCTTTGCACCATTTTCCGGTATCTTTAAACGAACCTTCGTAAACTTTGCTTAAAAATTTTCCATGCATTGTTACGTTTGTCGCATCAGGAATGTCTTTATCAACCGCCACATAAAGATCCATGTTCCACTTTGAAGTATGATCTGATAAAAAAAGCCAGTTCGGAATTTTTGCGCCGGCTTTTTCCATTTTTTCATTTACTTTTTTCATCACCGCACCAAAATTCATCGGCATATAAAACAAAGTAAAAACCTTGTCTTTAATAAATTTTTTATGATCCCAGATAAAATTTTTATCCTGCCACGAAGCGGGGTCAAACTTGGGACAGCATTCTGTTTTTTGATTTTCGTCGTTCATAATGTTTTTGTAAAATTGGTAAAAAAATGCGGATTGTGATTATTTGCTAATACACCACTTTTTGATAGCAATCTTTGCAGTATATTATTTTATTAAGCTCCTTCGGGTAAGAAGTTTGTATCTTTTTGTTACATTTTTGACACTCCGTATCTCGCAATATGTATGGATTTCGTGTTTTTATGCGATCTTTGTGACGACAGAAAAAGCACGAACGTGGCAATGGTATATTCAACTTGCGATAAAAATCCAATTCTTGGACAATGATTTTGTAATTCTTCCTGCAGGTATCACAGACAAGAATTTCCTTGCTTGTGTCATCGGGAACTTCGCGAATATCATTGGGAAGTTGTTGAATAGTTGATGGCGAATACTGACGCGCCGACGTTTCTTTCCATTGCCATCCTCGTTCCATAACCTCTTCTTTCGTAAGTGGATGGTGTAACTGCGCAGGAGATTCATTGTAGCAGAATAAGTTATCGCGCGGTGAAAAAAATTCACCATACGTTCCATCCACTCGCATCTTGTCCACAATTTTCTTTTTCAATGCTAAATAATCTTTTTTGTTATACTGCTTGTTAAAGATGCAGAAGGATTTATTTCGGAGATTTGTACAACCAAACAAATCGTGACTCGAATAACATTGTTGACAATATTCGACATTATAAATTCCTTCTTGCACGTCGCTACACGCAATGACGTTGGAGCAACTGTTGCTCGCACCCCAAGAATTGTAGACATATTCCGTTGACGCATCTTTTCCGGCACTAAAATTCACATCCACCGAATCCTTTATGTTGCGGCCGTCGGTTACATATAAACAGTTTTCGCTGTCATTGATCTCGAAACAAAATTTGCAGTTTGTACAGTTGCGCAAATTGTCACCAAGGCAATTCTCGCAATTTATTTGATTTATTGCCGAATAGATCGCTTTCTGTTGGACTTTCTCCCATTCAGATTTTATTTTTTTCAATTCGTTATGTGAATAGATGGGCGCGACTCTTTTTTCATACTCTTCTTTGGTGAGTTGTTCATTTTTGTAAACATATTTTTTGTTGCGCAAATTTGATGAAAGATAGCACGATTGACAGTTGGCGCAATCAACACAACCCATGAGACCTTCGCTGTTCTGACAATTCAAACAAAATTGGCAGTTATAACATTGACTGCAATCGATACACCAATAGAGCAATTCACTTTTTGTGAATCTGAAACAATCTCCACATTCGATATTCTCAACTCCCCAATAACTGTTCAGGAGCTTCTCGGAAAAATGTAGCCCAAAACTCATGTAGCAATCTTTATTGTGACTGCAGGAATTGGTGAAGTCGGAATTTTCTGATTTGATAACGCGACTGCTCAGGTGAGGAATCTTTGAGTGAATTTGCCGCAAGTGTTCAAAAACCGATTTATTCGAATCATAATCAATGCCATAGTCCATACCATTCCAATCGTCGGACCAATAACAAGTTGAACAAAAAACCCGAAACGGTTTATCCGTTGAATAATATGATATGATATTTTCTTTGCAATTATCACACTGACGCGGATAGAGAAAAAAGTCATTTCGAGAAGCCAATCTGAATTGAAGGCGACAAGAGGGGCATTTTTTTGGATAGCTCAACCCGTGCGTGTCATAAAATGCTGTTTCTTCCGGTAAGTGGGCAAAGGACTGATTACATTCGTTGCACTGAAGGGTATTGGGCATGTACATATTGGTATGTAATTAATTATTAATCCACATAAATGAACTCTATTTCTGATTCGTTCATAAAATTCTATTTGAAATAATTGTTGACAGCATCTTCAAACTGATCAATAAATATTTGTTTAAAATAAAAAATATTATTTAGTTCATAAAATAATATGACCGCCTTTTTATACTCCTCAACATCCACCACTCTGTATGAAAGCGGAATTGAATTATGTGCCAACAAAATAGCATTGGAAATCATCCGGGATGTTCTTTTATTACCATCTTCAAAAACTTGAATATAGGCGATAAGAATTGAGATCAAAAAAGCCTTTTCAAAAAATGATTCTTTTTTATTGATCAGATCAACCATATTTTGCAACGCCGCTTTGATTTGAACCTCATTGTCTAATGGCCTATATGCTGTGCCGGTAATTCCAACTCCTTCTTTCCTGATATTTTTAGAAATCCCGATTTTTTTGGTCAAAACAGAATGAATATATTCAATATCAGCGACGCGTAATGTAATAAAACGTTCTCTATTTTGAATAGCCTCGTTAAAAGCGTCTTTATGATTTAGAATCATCTGTGTCTCCTCTTTGGTCTTGCCTTTTCCGATGACATTATTTTTAATCAAGGCCTCGGTACCCAAAAGCGAATAAGTATTTCCTTCAATTGCCGATGATTTCCAAGAAAATTCAATCATTATTCTTTCAAACTCCTTATTGATAATGGTTTGGCTATCGTATTTGGAAAAATTCTTAATAAATTCCCCTTGCAACTTTTCCAGTTTCTCTTTTTCTTCGGCCGTAAAAATATCATTGCTCAAAATAGTAAATATTTCAAAATTAAAACTTTCTTTTACTTCTCTTTCTACATATGGGGTTTCAAAATATTCTTTAATATCAACTGCCGCTAAAATGCTATAAGTTTCAGCTAAAGAATAAACCACAAAAGCTCCGGCGCCGCTTTTTTTCAAAAAATTCTGTTTGTATAAAAAAGACAAGTCTCTGGTGATGGTTTCTCTGGAATATTTATCATTAAAACAAGCACCCACATCCTTATTTTGGAAAGAATGGTTTTTCTTGGCAAATTCTATAATTTGTTCTTGTCTTTTATTCATAAATATACCTTATCATCATTGCGTCATTTTTTCAAGCTCATTGCGTCATTTTAAATAAAATTGTTCTAAAAGCCCATATTTTTAGGCATTTGATTGCGTCATTATTGAATTATAATTGCGACATTTTTTTCTCGGCTTGTATTGTTTTTTGATTATACCAAGAGTTGCCCGCTGAAGTTGAGATTAACTCTCGCGACTCCGTATCATAGTAAATACCCAAAAAATAAGCGGCATAATTGATAAAAAGAAGAGTGGAAAATAATTTTTCTAAACTGGCCAGTTTCAATCTTACTTCTTAAATCTTTGCCTAGCCCGTCAAGCGAATAATCTTTATTCCAAAGTAAACTATCAATAAATTGGGTATCTATGAATTGTTTATATCGTTGTAATCTTGGTTGCATATCTTTTTAAAAAAATTTCGGAGAGGGGGAGATTTGAACTCCCGGAACCGATAAAGGTTCACTACGTTTCGAATGTAGCGCGTTCAACCAGGCTCCGCCACCTCTCCTTGCTAATCGTCTTTTAAGGCTAGCTAATAACTTTTAACTTGGCAAGTACAATTTCCTTTTTAGCAAAATGGTGTTATGATTAAAGCATAAATAGAGGAGGATATGCTAGAAATAAAGGAAAATAAAGGAAAAACAGAAATAAATTTGGCTGAAATGCTAAGTTTTTTGCAGTCTATCGAAAGCAGTGTTCAGGATATTCTTGAGCGTGCTCATCAAGAAGATAGCGAGCAAAAAGGAAAAGAGTATGCCAACTGGCCACAATGGATGCATGAAGCCATTGCCATTGACAGTCCTGATTTATTTTCTGAAAAAACCCCAGAAGAACAAGAAGAAAAAAAACAAGAAATTTTAGATAAATATTTTATGCCTATCGTGGGCATACTTTTTCATGATTTAAAAGACTCGGTCATCTTTGCTAGTACGGCTCTGCGTCTGCAGGCTAAAAGAATTTTAGCAAGATATGGCGCTAACAACATTAAAGAACTGCCTGCTGACGTAAACAAAAACACTAAAACGGGTTTGCAAAATATGTTAAAAGCATCTGGAGATGTGGACTGTGCTGTTTTTAATGCTGGCGCTTTAGAAAAATTTATGGCGCGACTTAATCACTTGGCTTATGATGAACCAAAAATTGCGGGGGTAGAAGAAATAAAAATCTACTTTCCAGACGGGCAAAAACCCGTGCCCTTTCCGGAAGAAACGTCTTACTTTTTAAACATTCAAGTTTATCTAAAAACTGCAAAAGGAAATTTTATCTATCCCCTGGAGCTCATTTATGCTCCCGGAGAAATTGAATTTTTAGTACCAAAACAAGTGCAACAATTCATAGAGCCAACTCCTTTGATTGGGGAAGAGATAAAAACTACTGTGCCGGCACTAAGTTTAGAGGGTTTGCAAAAACAATATCAAAATAGTTTGCGTTTGGAAAAAATAAACGCCCAAATAGTAGAAAGAACGGTAGCTTATCTCTGGCAAGAAAGGGCGGAGTTACAAAATGCTTTTTCCAAGTATCAACAAGACCCCGATCAGTATCAACCAACAGAAAAAATAAATAACATCTTACAGAAATTAAATATTTCGATAGTAGATTTAGCGGAAGTTATGTTGCTGTTACAACAAAAAACCACAGCCGAACAAGAACAGCATCAAGAGTCAGCCAATAATTCCTTAAAACGTATCAGTACTATTTTGGATAAAAAAACCAAAGTTTACAAAAGAATTAAAGACTTGGAGATTATCAAAGACTTAATGGCTCAAGAAATTTAAAAAAGACCTTGTTGTTGTGGTTGAAATTTTTTACGCTCTTTTTCCGTAAACACTTTAATGGTGCCAAAAACTCCGTCATATCCCGGATCAATATGTAACTTTCCTGCTCTAACTCGCATAATCGCCTCAGCTACTATTGGTTCTGCTGTTTTTTTTAATTCTTCT
>MHKJ01000024.1:5394-9599 GCA_001818355.1 Candidatus Kerfeldbacteria bacterium RIFOXYC2_FULL_38_9
AACATTCGGCAATAATTTCCGGCAAAGGCACAATGCTTTTAAAAGGTATTTTTTTACGCTTACTGGCTTTGGCTGTTTGATCGGCCAGCTCTTCCACCCGGTTCATTACCCCCACCACCACCGGTAAGCCGCATTTAGGACAAATCCCGTGATGTTTGCGGGTTTCCTGAGGAGTGAAGCGCACTCCGCAATCGCGGTGGCCGTCCAGGTGATATTTTCCTTCTTCCGGATAAAACTCGATGGTGTATTCCAGGTTTTTATTTTCTTTAATGGCTCCGTAAAGCGCTGAGTAGGTTCTGGTTGGCAAATTAAAAACATTTGCTTCACGGCCGATTTTTTCCGCCGAATGAGCATCGGAATTGGATAAAATAGTTTTATTATTCAAATCAGATACGCGCCAATTCATAGCCGGATCAGATGACAGGCCGGTTTCAATCGCATAAACATATTTGCTCATTTCTCCAAAACACTCTGCTGTTGTATCAAAACCGGATTTAGAACCGAAAAGCGCAAACCACGGCGTCCAAATATGCCCGGGAATAATAATAGTTTTAGGATCAATGCTTAAAAAAATCTTAGCGGTTTCCACAACGTCCGCTCCGATAATTGGACGTCCATCATGAGTAATATTGTATCCTAAACTGGCTAATTTTTTACTAATCTTTTTAGCGGCCAACAAAGAAGAAACACCAAATACCGTATGAATTCTGCGGGCTTTGCCGTTTTTTTTGTAAATATTGGATATCTCGCCAAATAAAGCAAACTGGGTTTTAAAAGAATGATCTTTAAGTTGTAAAAAACCGCTACCGTCCTCTTGCAGTTTTTCCTCAATCTCTTTCAACCACGCCGGATGCACCAAATCTCCGGTTGCAATTATATCGACTCCCTTAATGGCGGCAAACTTGGCAATACCCTCTATATTCAATTGATGAGAAGTGGCGCGAGAGTAATGCGAATGCAAATGAAGGTCAATAATAGTTTTCATAAAAATATAAATGCTCTATGATAAAGATAAATGACCAACTACTCTTTAAAAAAAATTATTTGGATAACTTTAAGCGTTAAACTTCTGACTTTTTTACTAATCTTTTTAGCTTTTTCCGGCAAAATGTTTTGTTCTGTTTGTCATGATCAGGTTGGATCTTTAAACCCTTTAACTACTTGGGACGCAAATCATTATCTACACATTGCTCAGGTTGGATATCAGGCGAACAATCTGGAAAATGCTTTTTATCCGCTTTTTCCCGGTCTCCTAAAATTCATCACCCCGCTTTTTTCAGGAAACAGCATCTTGGCTGGAATTATGCTAAATGTCGGGGCGTCAATATTTATCGTAATCTTGTTTTGGTTAATCGTCAAACAACTAACTAATACAAAAATTGCTTTTGTCGCTTGCTGTTTTTTATTATTTTTTCCAACCGCTTTTTATTTTCATCTTATTTATACAGAAGTGTGGTTTTTGTTGCTGACGTTTCTAGCTTTTTATGGTGTTTATAAAAAAAATATTTTTTTAATTTTACTATCAGGCATTCTCTTGCCACTAATCAGGCCTTTGGGTTTTTTGGTGCTGATGCCCGTCCTTTATGCTTTAATTTTCGAAAATAAAAAGGGGTCAAAAAACAAAAATTATATTTGGTTAACCATTGGAGCTTTTGGTTGCGGTTTGCTTTTGTATTTCTTAATTATGTTTTATTTTACCTCTTCTCCCTTTTCCGGTCTTGAGGCGCAAAAATATTTTATTAGCAATAATAATTTAAGCAATTTGTGGCACCCCTGGCGTTGGCTAATACAAGATTTTTTTTCTTCTAATTTATCTGTTTATCATCTACCCGGGATGAGTATTTGGGATAGGATATTTTTCTTATTCTTTTGTTTAAGCTTAATTGGTATATATAAAACCCAACCAAAATCTTTTTTTATTTATGCACTTATTTTTGGTTTATTACCGGCTCTGCTGGGAAATTTAATGTCTTATCCGCGTTATTTATTAGTGGTCTTTCCTTTGTTTATATTTTTAGCCCAAAAATTAGAAAAAAAATATTTATGGTTACTGGTTCCTTTTGGTGTATTACAGATTATTTTTCTGCTTCTGCACACGATGAATTACTGGGTAGCCTAAAGAAAAAACTCCGGAAAATCCGGAGTTTATTTCATAAATTGGCAGCGGTCTACTTTCGCTATAAAGCTATCATTAACGCTTGGGGTCTTAACTTCCGAGTTCGGAATGGGATCGGGTGTATCACCCCCGCTTGAGCCACCAAAGAACAGGGGAAATTCCACTATTCTCTGGCGGCAAGCAACTTAGGATGCGGCCATAGTAACCACTGGGGAAAAGAGCAAAAAAGAGCCCATCAGCATGGTTAAAAGGATAAAAACACCTATTAGTTTCCATGCGGCTCTACATTTTAAGAGTTGTTTCATTGGGTTATCTTAAATTTTGAGGCACAGTTGTCAAGTATACACTAATCTCTAAAAAATACAAGTATTTACCAACTTTGCGTCGGGAAAACTACTTAGTACTCCTTGGCTGAACCCTTTACAGGGCTTATACCTAGAGCCTATTAACCTGGTAATCTTCCAGGAAGTTATGAATTCTAATCTTGAGGACAGCTTCCCGCTTATATGCTTTCAGCGGTTATCTTAACCGAAGGTCGCTACCCAGCAATGCCCCTGGTGGGACAACTGGTACACGAGAGCTTCGTCCTTCTCGGTCCTCTCGTACTAGAGAAGGGCCCTCTCAAAATTCTACGCCCACAGCTGATAGGAGACCGACAATCTGTTACTTTGCAAAACCACATCAATTACTGTTAGTGCTCTGTGGTGATGTAGAGCGATCTACATTCTGCATGTCGCCATGCAGTTCGGACTATATCTTCCCCGGCCTTATTTTGACCGGTGCTTCGCGTATAGTCTCTGAGGATTCAACAATCCTAATCAATTTATTTTGACTAATTATCCTGTGTTTACCATTGTCATTCATGGTATACGCCAGATTAATTATTTCTTTTGCTCCAACAATCGAAGTATGATAACCAGTATTCATTTTTTGTACAATTTTTGCAAACTTTTCAAAGTCTTTTGCCTTTTGAGTACGCAAATGATACTTTTGAAAAAATGGAATAATTTTTTCTGATAAATCTATTCGATTGCGAACAACATATACAAATGTTTGATCATTTTTTCTTCCATGGTGATTTTCTTTAATGTGACCGCAGTGAAGATAATTTTGAATATTTTCTAAAACTCTTACCGAATGGTCATTTTGAGAAATATGAAATTCAGGAATAACTTTGAGGTTGGTTTTCATATTTTTATCTTTACAAAAAGCAATATGAAAACTTCCTTCTCCATCAACAAATCCTGAAATATACCATGGATGAATGGTTTGTTGTCTTTCCTGCTGGTTGTCTGCACTCAACACATTGTCACTTGTCATAATCTATATTATAGCACAAGTAGTATGAGATACTATAGTCCTCTAATTTTCTCCTTGCGGACTATTTCAGAGTTTCCAGCAAATAGCGAAGTTTATAGACAGCACAATCTACTGTCTCACGACGTTCTGAACCCAGCTCGCGTGCCGCTTTAATTGGCGAACAGCCAAACCCTTGGGAGCTACTTCACCCCCAGGATGCGACGAGCCGACATCGAGGTGCCGAACCAGGTCGTCTATATGAGCTATTGGACCTGACTAGCCTGTTATCCCCGGAGTAACTTTTATCCGATGAGCTTCCGCCATCCTAAATTGGACGGTCGGATCACTAGCTTCTACTTTCGTAACTGCTCGACTTGTATGTCTTGCAGTAAAGCTGGCTTATGCGCTTGCACTATCAGTTCGGTTTCCATCCGAACCTAGCCAACCTTTGTAAACGCCTCCGTTACTTTTTGGGAGGCATCCGCCCCAGACAAACTACCCACCAGACACTGTCCCCTGGCCGGTTTCACGGCTCAAGGTTAGATATACTAATCCATAAGGGTGGTATCTCACTGGTGACTCCGGAACCGCCAAAGCGGCCCTTCAAAGTCTCCCACCTATACTGAGCAAACAAACAAATATATCAATGCCAAGCTATAGTAAAGCTTCACGGGGTCTTTTCGTCCAGCTGCGGGTAACCGGCATCTTTACCGGTAGTGTAATTTCGCCGAGTCCTTCGTTGAGAGAGTTTTCAAGTCGTTATGCCATTCGTGCAGGTCGGAACTTACCC
>MHKJ01000024.1:9610-14791 GCA_001818355.1 Candidatus Kerfeldbacteria bacterium RIFOXYC2_FULL_38_9
TCGCTACCTTAGAACGATTATAGTTATCGCTGGCGTTCATCCGCGCTTCAGTCGCAAGCTTCGCCCCGAAGGACTAACCCGCTTCTTTAACGTTCGGACACTGGCCAGGCATCAGCCCCTATACTTCATCTTGCGATTTAGCAGAGACCTGTGTTTTTGGTAAACAGTCGCTTGAAATCTTTAACTGCGGCCCTGCTGCCTTGCGGTGCAGGGCAGGCCTTATCCCGAAGTTACGGCCGTTATTTTGCCGAGTTCCTAAACGAAGGTTCTCTCGTACGCCTGAGGATACTCTCCTCGCTCACCTGTGTTGGTTTGCGGTACGGATAGTATTCACCACATGTGACCATCTTTTTCTAGGCCTTCTGTCCGCACTGCTTGAGTTTGGGTTGCCCCGCCCTCTGGTAATGATGTTTTTCAACACCACTAATGTCTCAATCCTTTAAGACACCTGCGCTTTCAAAACGCGTCGGATATCACGAAATGAATACTAGAGACGGAATATTAACCGTCTGTCCATCGACTACGCCTTTCGGCCTCGCCTTAGGACCGTCTAACCCTAGGTCGATCATCGTTGCCCAGGAAACCTTGAGCTTACGGCGTGGTGGATTTTAACCACCATTTGTGCTACTTATGCCAACATTCTCGCTTCGCATCGCTCCAGTGGTCCTCACGGATCCATCTTCATCGCAATGCGAATGCTCCTCTACCACATTTTGTTTAAAAAACAAAACATCCACGGCTTCGGTACTCTGTTTAGCCCCGTTAAATTTTCAGCGCGAAGCAACTTGACCAGTGAGCTATTACGCTTTCTTTAAAGGATGGCTGCTTCTAAGCCAACCTCCTGGTTGTTTGAGTCACGACACTACTTTTCACACTTAACAGAGATTTGGGGACCTTAGCCGGTGATCTGGGCTGTTTCCCTTTTGAAACGTGAAGCTTAGCCCCCACGTTCTGACTCTTGTAATAGTCTTTTCTGGTATTCGGAGTTTGGTTAGGTAGGATATCTAAAAGACTCCACACCCATTCAGTGCTCTACCCCCAAAAAAGTAGTTTACAAGGCTATACCAAAATATATTTCGAGGAGAACCAGCTATTTCCGAGTTCGATTGGAATTTCTCCGCTAACCACAACTCATCCCCTAGCGTTATACGACTAGTGAGTTCGGGCTTCCCCTTGCTGTTACGCAAGGTTCACCCTGGTCATGGCTAGATCACTCGGTTTCGGGTCTATATCAAAAGACATTATACCTAAATAAAAGAACTACCTGATTTTTCAGTCCGTCCTGTCTATTTAGGTATAGATCGCGCTATTAACACTCGGTTTCCCTACGACTCCACTCTTTCAAAGCTTAGTCTGCCATTTAATATAACTCGTTGGCTCATTCTTCAATAGGCACACCGTCCCTCAGAACGAATCTTGAGGTCCGATCTATTGTAGATATATGGTTTCAGATACTATTTCACCCCCCTTGCGGGGTTCTTTTCACCTTTCCCTCACGGTACTTGTTCACTATCGATCATTGTTTATATTTAGCCTTACCGTATAGTCACGGTAGATTCACATAGAATTTCACGTGTTCCATGTTACTCGAGAATAAAAACCGTAGAGCGAAATCTCGTTTCGCATACAGGGCTATCACCTTCTTTGGCCAGGCTTTCCATCCTGTTTTACTACGAAAACTTCTTTGTTTTAACTCTACCTCCAAGATAAACTTGGAACGTTTCTACCTCACAACACCGATTAAGCAAGCTCAATCGGTTTGGGCTTCTCCCCGTTCGTTCGCCACTACTAGGGGAATACCTATTGGTCTCTATTCCACCAGGTACTAAGATGTTTCAGTTCCCTGGGTGTGCTTCAATCAGCTATGTATTCACTGATTGATACTGTGGGTTTACCACAGTGGGTTACCCCATTCGGACATCCCCGGATCAAAATGTGCTTGACCACTCCCCGAGGCTTATCGCAGTCTGCTACGTCCTTTATCGCTAAACAATGTCTAGGCATCCACCATATACCCTTGTTCCCGACGCAAAGTTGATATCTTTACGCGGGCAAAGTTTTACTGTATTTAAATCTAATTTATTTTTTTCGACGAAATTAATGTATACTAATTTCTTGACTACTTATTCAATTTTCAAGGTTCTTGCTTGCTTTTACTGTAACTTCTCAGCACGGTTTTACCTTCGTTTTTGCGAAAGCAACAGCTGTGATGAGAAAAATGAGGGGGTAGAGCACAAAAAAACCGCGTAACAAGCGCGGCCGAATAAAATACTGGCAATTTTAGGTTATGCGCTTGTGAATTTACTGGTTATTTGGCCTTTGATCATATTTTAGTTAATAAGTTTTACACAGATTTTTCATTTTTGGGTATAACATGTGGAAAAATCTGCTTCAAACTCAAATTTTTTCTTTAGTTTTTAAGGGTAAATATAATTATAGACTTTTATTTTTTCCCTGTCAAATTAAATAACAAATTTAATAAGCTCGAGCAAAAATGACGCGTTTTTTTGAATCTTTATTGCACTTCATACACACGCCCTTTTCTTCTTTTTGCGCAAAAGGCATACAGCGAATAGTTGCTTTTGTTTCTTGCTTTATTTCTTCTTCACATTTTGCATTGCCACACCAGTGGGCATAGAAAAAACCACCATTTTCAACCTTTTTTGTGAACTCAGAATAATTATCGATGTTATATGAATTTTCTGTTAATCTTTTTTGAGCTTTAATAAATAAAGATTTTTGCATGTCTAATAATAAATCGGTAATTGCTGTAACAGCGCCGCTAAGCGGTAAGGGGCTTTTCTTGTCTTGATCACGGCACGCTAACATCACTTGTTTATTTTCTACATCGCGCGGACCAATTTCTATTCGAAGAGGAACGCCTTTTTTCTCCCACTCATACATTTTATTGCCCATGGTTTCAAAATCACGACTATCAACATGAACCCGAACAGCAGCGGTTTGCAAATCTTCTTTCAGCTTAGTTACTGCTTCTAAAACCTTCTTGGCACTATTATCATCTTTAATAATAGGAATAATTACCACCTGTATGGGCGCTAGTTGGGGCGGTAAAACCAAGCCCTTGTTATCACTGTGGGTCATAATCAGTCCGCCGATCAAGCGAGTAGAAACGCCCCAGCTGGTCATCCACGCATATTGTTGAGTATTGTTTTCATCAACAAATTTGACCTCAAACGCTTTTGCAAAACCTTGACCAAGGTTGTGAGAAGTTCCGGCTTGTAAAGACTTGCCGTCTTGCATCATAGCTTCAATAGCATAAGTGCGAAGCGCGCCGGCAAATTTTTCTGCTTCGGATTTTTGTCCATCAATTACCGGCATGGCCATGATATCTTGTGCTAACCACTTATAAACCTCAAGCATTTTTCGCGCCTCAGCTTCCGCCTCAGCTTCAGTGGCGTGAGCAGTATGTCCTTCTTGCCACAAAAATTCTGAAGTTCGCAAAAAAAGGCGAGTGCGCATTTCCCAGCGCACAATATTCGCCCACTGGTTTATTAAAATGGGCAAATCACGCCACGATTTTATCCAACGCGAAAATGCGGAATGAATAATGGTTTCCGATGTTGGGCGAACAATCAATTCTTCTTGTAATTTAGCTTCCGGGTCGACCACTAATTCACCTTTTTCATCGGTTTTTAAGCGATAATGCGTTACAACCGCGCATTCTTTGGCAAAACCAGAAACATGTGCGGCTTCTTTACTAAAAAAAGATTTTGGAATAAACATGGGAAAATAAGCGTTTTGATGGCCGGTTTCTTTTATTTTATCATCTAAAATACGCTGTAAACGCTCCCAGATGGCATAACCATAAGGCTTGATAATCATGGTTCCTTTAACATCGCCGTGCTCGGCCAAATCTGCCGCTGTGATTACGTCCAGATACCATTGGGAAAAATTTTCCTCTCTTTTTGTCAGTTGTTTGTTGCTCATATTCTTCACTATACGCGATTTAAAATTTTTTTCAATATAAAACACACAAAGCAAAAAATAAAAGTTAAAAAATTAACTACTATTTTCAATCTAACGCTCCACGAAATCTCTGTACCGTGGATCACCGGGCATTATTAAACCCAAATTTCTAAGATCTGCTTGTCCAGCTATCTTTGTGTATAAATCTTCCCAACTTTCAGATACTCCTATTTCATCAATTAGACGAACCAACATATAAGTATTAACAGCGCTTTCACCAACATAAGTATCACCGATAATGGGGTGGTCTGGGGAATAAAAATCAGAAATAAAATTTGCTCCTTCACATCCACCCAAAATTAATAGACTTTTATCATTCATGTACTGCTGTGCTGTTTTAAAAAGATGCTTCATATCAGAAGTGTGGCCGCGTAATTGTACTAAATTAAACCTTCTTCCCTGTAAATTTCTGATTGCTACCGAACTACTCAGATTATCAACGCCAATAATATTTACCGGTACATCTCTTAAGGGGCGAGAAGGTTGATGTGAACGGTCGCGGTCTGCAAACTGACGCGTTTTTGTAGTGGCTTTTAACAAGGCACCAGATCTCTCAAAATGATACTTTGCCGTTCCGGCTCTTCTTGAACTGCGCTCGTGTAATGTTTGATTAACTGCCGCTGTCTCACTAGCATTTGCTGTTAAAACTAAAACACCGCTGTGTAGGTCACGAAAGTATTCTATGTCTGCAGGTGGTTCATATTCGCGAGCCTCCACTTGAGGACCAAGCTCAACTGTATTATCTTCAGGCAATCTTTCTGAAGTAGTATGATTTGATGGAGTGCTAGTAGAATGTTCTAAGCCTTTTTTTTCTTTGCCACAATCTCGTCCGAACAAAACAGTGCCCACAAGTACAGTTAATGCATCCCTAACGAACTCCCTTCTGCCTATGGGCTTTTCTAATTTTTGAGCAACATGATCTCTAGTTGCTCCAGCAACTTTTGCGGCACCTGTAGCTATTTCTTTGCTGACCTCCCCGGCTCTTTTTTTGACACGTCTCTTGAATTCTGGGTTCATAATTTTTGTAAGTTAAAAATTATCTTAGGAAATAAATTCTGTTTTAAGGCTGATGTTTTCTGGATCCACTAAACGAGCCGCGTGGGTTTTGGTGCGGACAACCACTACTTCGTCTGTCTCAACGCCGTCTTTTTTTAATTGTTCTCGCAAATCAGATTCAGAGTTTTGTAATTCTTC
>MHKJ01000024.1:14860-16235 GCA_001818355.1 Candidatus Kerfeldbacteria bacterium RIFOXYC2_FULL_38_9
CTTGCGCGTGGGCTTCTTTCTCTCTGGCAATATGTTTCACGCTGGCAATATGTACTAATACTTTTAAAAACTTATACGTGGCCGCAGGGTCTGCTAACATAGTTTGTTCCAATTTAGAAACATAAGGCATGGCAAAAGCCGACGGAGTATTGGAAATCATTACTACGGGCTCACTATGCTCGGTTCTGTCGTTTCTGTTATAGGGCTTGCTGTCACTTCTTACAATGCCTTTATCTGCATCTTTATATTCTCTGGGAGAAAAATCGTGTTTTTCTAATTCTCTTTGCAAAGCCGGGTCTATTTTTTTCTGCCCATCAAGACTTTTAGTATCAACTATTTTTTCATCTGTTCCTGTTAAATGATGAACGCGCACAACACGAATACGTTCTTTGGCTTGAGGAAATCTTTCGGCGATGTATTCTTCCAACATTAAAGCGGTAACGGCAGTAGACTCAAGAGCATTTTTTGTATTAGAACACCAAGCGCCGCAACCATGATGTTCGTGGTCATTTTGCAGTTCGTTAATATCAGAATGAGACTGAAGCTCTAACTCAATAAGCGGAGCTCCCTGAGGCATGCTGGTCATTTTTGCTTCTAGTGTTTCTAGGGGAATATTTTTTTTGTTTCTATCTTTGGCAGATTTTTTCAATTGTTCCACCAAAGCACTCTGGGCGTTTTCTCCTGGACTAACCAATTCTTTTAAAGCAATGGCGATAGCATCGGACAATGCCAGTTTTTCTTTAAGGCGCGCTCCGTAAATTTTATCAAATTCTGCAAACAGAGCCTCTTTTTTTTCTGTATCGGCACGCAGAACACTTAAAGCTTCCATTGGTTTTCCAGAGGACACAGCCTCAGCCAGGGTTGGACTAACAATAGCGCCGGCTAAAGGCAAGCGGTCAATGGCAAAACCTTGGGCGCGCGAACCCTCAAACGTACCCGGGTCATCAATGCGTCCGTCAGAACAAGCGGAAACAATGCGCAAAGTCGGGGGGTTGCCTTCCAAATGAATATCCAGGGCGTGTTCTTGATATCCTTTTTCATACCAACTTCTCTGCAGGTCATTTCCTTGGATAAGCAAATCACGATATTTTTTTTCTGTGAGTTCAGGAAAATGGGGAATTGGACGAGCTTCTTTTTTACACGCCACAATTACTTTTTTATGTCCTGGATCTAAGAATTCTCTACTGAACATAGTTATTATTTTATAATATTATAGATAAATATAACTAATTATAGCACTTTTTTTAATTATTAGCAAATTTTTTTATAACACCACGCGCTTGGTAAAAAAAGAACGAGTCTTTTAAAAACTCGTTCTTAAAAATAAACCTACTTAATTTTTATTAAAGACCCAAACTGGTTAACTGTAATTTAT
>MHKJ01000024.1:16263-17093 GCA_001818355.1 Candidatus Kerfeldbacteria bacterium RIFOXYC2_FULL_38_9
AGATTTTTCTACCACACTGCTATAAGCCGAAGTGTCCACATCAGAAACCGGCTTCCAGCGCAACTGATAAAAACCTCTTTTTCTGACTAAAAATACAGTTTTACCGTTCTTCACCTTTTGTTTTTTCAGCATTTTGTATTTGCCGCTGGCTTTTAGTTTATACATCAACTTAACCGTGCGGGAATTTAAAGAAGCGGAAGTGGCGTTGTCGGTTAAAGTAGCACGCAGACGATATTTATTATGCTGTTTTTTCTTCAACTTTTGCAAAGTTAAAGTGGCTTTGGATTCGTAGCGATACATACCGGTGCCAACGCTGACAAAATCATCAAACAATAAGGCGTTGTAATATTCATCAATTAGCCCCTCATAATAAGTACCGCAATTTTCTCCGGTAAAATCACATTTAAAAACATATCCTGTTCCTGCCGGCCGAGCCGAGGAAACATAAATAAATTGTCCGTCGTCTTCTGAGGCCAAACTTTGCGCCCACATATCATTCATTAAACCATCAGAAACCTGGCTCCAAGAATCCCAGGTAACAGAATCGTTGGATAAAAACAGGCCGCCGTAAAGCGAACCGTTGGTGCCGTTGTCCGGAGCCGCGTCGGCAACAGCCGCGTAGGTATATCCGGTTTCGGAAACACACAGCACATCGTTTACCAAGCGGCCATATAAAGGATGACTACTGTCTTCGGTAATCTGCGACCAGCTGGATCCGTCATAAAAATACAAACCGCGATGAGCGCCGGCGTTATCTTGTTCAATGCCCACGCCGACAATTAAATGATTATCGCCATCAACAGTTATGGCATTTGCTGGCGCGACGGGCA
>MHKJ01000025.1:0-3023 GCA_001818355.1 Candidatus Kerfeldbacteria bacterium RIFOXYC2_FULL_38_9
TATTTATACGATTGGTTAAAAGAATATTTAACAGACATTCCTCAACCGGAAGAGTTGTTGCGTCAATTATCTGTACACTCGGTAGAAGTGGAAAAGATTATTTTCCGCAATATCAACTTAGACAATGTGGTGGTAGGGGAATTGTTGGAAAAAAAGAACCATCCAAATGCTGATAAATTAAATATTGGTATTTTTGATGTTGGTGAAAAAGAACCAAGACAGATTATTTTTGGTCAAAGGGCGGTTATTGCAGTTGGTCAAAAAATTCCTGTGGCTTTAGCGCCGACAGTATTGCCGGGAGGCGTAAAAATCAAGAAATCCAAATTACGCGGAGAAATTTCAGATGGAATGTGTTGTTTAAATTCCGAGTTGCAAATTTTAAATTGTAAAGACGAACTGAATTTTTTTGATCAAGAAATTAAAAATGGCACTTTGCTTAAAGATATATTGGGTCTAAAAAATAGTGCGCTGATTGATATTGATAATAAATCCATGACTCATCGGGCGGATTTGTTTTGTCATGTGGGAATGGCGCGGGAAATTGCAGCGGTTTTCGGCTTGCCTTTTCAGGAACCTAAAATTCCAAAAATAACAACAGCCGAATTGCCGGCGGTGGCGGTTACGATTGAAAATCAAAAAGATTGTCCGCGTTATCTAGCCGCGGCGATGAAAGTTAAAATAGGGGAGAGTCCAGATTTTATCAAAAAACGTTTGTTGGCCTGTAATATTAAAAGTATTAACAACGTCGTTGACATTACTAATTATGTGATGTTGGAATTTGGACAACCTTTGCACGCTTTTGATGCTAAAAAGCTTGTGGGAGAAAAAATTGTTGTGCGCCGCGCTGAAAAAGGAGAAAAAATTATCACGCTGGATGACGAGGAAAAGATTTTAGATGAGTCTATTTTAGTAATCGCCGATAGTAAAAATCCTGTGGCCGTAGCTGGCATTATTGGTGGTAAAATCAGTAGCATCTCGGAACAAACTCAGCAAATTATTTTAGAAGTGGCTTGTTTTGAGCCGATTTTGGTGCGTCGCGGCTCAAATAAAATAGGCGTGCGCACAGAAAGTGTGGTGCGTTTTGAAAAAGACCTGGCGTTAGCCACCGCCACCAGAGGTTTTCAAAGAGCAATGGAACTTCTACAAAAGTATGCACAAGCAGAGTTGACTGGTTTTACAGACACGCAGACTTTGGATTTAGAAAACGAAAATATTTTGTATCGTGAAAAAATTGTCTTGCCGGCTATTACTTTAAAAAGATTAACCGGTGTTGAAATTCCAGCAGAAAAGGTTATTGCTATTTTACAAAACTTAGGTTGCAAAGTTGATTTCAAAGAAAAGGGGGATGACACAGCTTATGAAGTTTTTTCTCCTTGGTTTCGCGTCGATCTCAATATTGTAGAAGACCTGATTGAAGAAGTGGTGCGCATTTACGGAGTAAACAACATTCCGGAACAAAAATTATTCGGAGAATTACACGTGCCAAAAAATGAAGCTTTAATACCTTTAAAACGTCAAGTACGTAATGAACTGAAAGCTTTGGGCGCTTGCGAAGTTTATAATTATTCTTTTTACAGCAAAGAATTATTGGAGAAAGCCGGTTTGACAGCAGAAAAAGAACAGGTGGAAATTTTAAATCCGCTTTCTGAAGATTTGCGTTATTTACGCACCAGTCTTTTACCTCGTTTATTGGAAAACTTAAAACGCAATAGCCAAGAAGAAAACATTACTCTGTTTGAAATTGGTCATGTTTATTTTACAGATAGAGAAATTAGTATGCTGGGCATTGTCCAAAGCGGCAAGTCCGCTGTTTATCGTCAAATGCGCGGTCTGACTGAGGCGTTGCTAAAAGCTTTACACGTTGTTTATCAAACTGAAATTATTAAGCAAACCGCGCCTTGTGAATTTTGGTCTGTTTATCAAGATGACCAAGCTTTGAAAATTACAGCCACGAACGGAATTTTGGGAACTAGCGGTTTAATAGATAAAACTATTTTAAAAAATTATGATTTGGAAAAGCCTGTTGCTTTTACGATTATTTCTTTAGACGCCTTAGCTAAAACAGTCAACGCCAATTTTAAAATTAAAGCTGTTTCTCCTTATCCGGCCATTGATTTGGATTTGTCTATTATTGTACCGCAAGAAACAACCTGGGCGGAAATTAGGGCGGAAGTGGTAAAAAAAAGTCAGCCTTACTTGGAAAAAATAGATGTTTTTGATGTTTATCAAGGAGAAAAAGTAGGCTATGGGAAAAAGAGTATTGGTTTTTCTTTAAAATTACGTTCGCTCAAGCAAACTTTACAAATGACGCAAATGGAAAAATTACGCGAAGATATTATGCTGATTTTAGCTAAAAAATTTCAAGCTGTTTTAAGAGCCAAATAAGCATTGACACAGCCGTCAAAAGAGAGTATACTTTTGTTAAATTTAAAGGTTAATTTTTAATTTTATGAATAATTTTTTAGTAAAAACCTCAGCCGTTTTTTTGAGTGTTTTTTTGAGTTTGGCGTTGTGGGTAACCGGAGCTTATGCGCAAGATTTTGTGGTAAATAGTGAGTATGACCCGGCGGAACCTACGGCCGTGTTAAATTGTAATGCGGACGCCGAGCCCACTGACGTTTGTACCTTGCGTGAGGCTATTTTGCAGGCAAATAATTTGGCGCCACGCCCCAGTACTATCAGTTTTGCGGACAGTGTTGATTCGATAGTTTTACATGATGTGGTTTATGAAATTTCTACTGTTATCAACATCAACGGTCCAATAGTGATTGACGGCAACACTCAATTTCAGATTTTTCACGTTAATGAACTGGCTGTTTTAACTTTAAATCAGGTGACTTTGCAAAACGGCTATTTTAATTATCAAGAATATTTAATGAGCGCATTAAGCGATGGCAGTGTTGCCGGTGATAATTTATTTATGGGCGGCGGCGCTGTTTTTAATCAAGGAACAGTCAATGCGTTTAACTCGGTTTTTCAAAATAATATTTCCGATTCTTTTGGTGGCGCTATCAATAACGAGG
>MHKJ01000025.1:3038-12095 GCA_001818355.1 Candidatus Kerfeldbacteria bacterium RIFOXYC2_FULL_38_9
CAATTTTCACCAATAATACCGGTCGTATTGCCGGTGGCGCCATAGCCACTATGGCTAGCGATGCCAATAAATTTGTTTTCTTGCAAAACGTGGTTATGCATCAAAATTCCGGTTCTCTAGGGGGAGCAATTGCGCTTTTACCTTCTTATACTTATGCCATTTCTATGAATGGTTATGAAGGTGCCATTGTGCCTAACAAAGTGGAGATCGATAATTCTTCTTTTTATGATAATTCAGCCGATATTAGCGGCGGCGCTGTTTATTCCATGAATGGCGAAGTTAATCTTTTAAATTCTACTTTAGCGAATAATACCGCTCCTAATGGCGGCGCCGTTACTTCTTCTCCTTCCAGTGAGGATTTATTTAATTTGCTTTATCAACGGGTAGAACAGATTGATTATGTTTCAGACAATTCTCATCTACCGCCACCGGTTTTACAGGCCTTACAAGAATTGGAAGATCAGGTTAAGGCTACCTTAAATACCAATTTGGCTTTACTACAAGAGTCGTTATCCGATATGTACTCGATGGTGAACGGCAAATATATTACTGTCACCGCCAATACGGCTTTAAATAACGGCGGTGGATTTTACGTTTTGGCAGACGCGGATCAACAAGATCATGCTAATGTTAGTTTGTTGGCTTCTATAGTGATGGACAATATAGACCTTGCAGATTCTTATACCTATACCTATCCTGATGAAACAGAACCTACGCAACTTGATTTTGCCTATACTCCTAATTGTCGGGGTACAGTAAACTCCGATGGTTACAATGTGTTTGGACAATTGCAAGAATGTGATTTTCAAAATTTAGAAAATGATCAAATTGATGTTAACAACGCTCAATTTAATGAAGCCTTAACCATTCTTGAAGGAGGTGTGGTTTATCCTTTAAAAAAAGAGAGCATAGCCATCAATGTAGTTCCCGGTTTAGAAAAAACAATAACAACGGATCAGTTGGGCAATTCTCGTTTAGGAGCGGCTGACGCCGGCGCTTGGGAATATCAAGATACAGTTGCGCCTGTTATTACTTTAAATGGTGATGATCAAATAAAATTAGCTGTTGGCGAAGTTTATGCAGAGCCAGGAGCAACAGCCTTAGATGATATTGATGGTGAGGTGCCGGTAATTATAGCGGGGGATACAGTTGATGTTGCTAAAGCTGGAAATTATTTGTTGACTTATACGGCAGAAGATCTTAGTGGCAATCAAGTTGCTGTTTATCGCACTGTGGAAGTATTGGCAGATACAGTGGTTGTACCAGTAGTTGTTCCTGTTGATAACACCAACACCACTGTCGAAAACAACAATACCAACACTAACGACAATCAACAAAATAATAATACTAATCCAGCAGACGAGGTTGTTGCCGATGATACCACCGATAATCAGAATAATACTAAAGAGGAAGACAACAATATTGATACCAATAACGACCAGCCGGTAACAGATCAAAATAATTCTATCATTTATACTAATATTATTGCTATTAAGTCTGCTAAAAAGAATCAAGTAAAACTTATTTTTAGCAATGGTGAGCAAAAATTTTATAAAGTTTTTTCTGGCAAAACCAAGAAAAAAACAGCGGTCGTTAAACTTAATGATCAGGGTTTATATGTGGTGTCCGAGGCTTTTGGCAGAAAAATGGCTTTGCTCAAAATCAGCAAGGACAATAATGTTAAAAAATTAAAAGTAAAGAAAATTTCTAGCAAACGACAAAGGGGAAAGAATTTCTTAAAAATTGTTACTCATCAAAAGAAAAAGTACGCTTTGCTGGTGGCGCAAAAAAAAGGTCAACAAAACAGTTTTGTCCTGGTTAAATTATTACCAACAAAAGAAAAATTTGGCAAAAAAAAGCAGTTATTTTCGCAAAAAAAACAACTCAAAATCTCCACCTTTTTCCAAAAATAAAAATCATTGTGTTGTGAGCATATTTTTGGTAAAAAGAAAATTTGTGGTATAATCATAAAATGATAACTATCAGAACACGTTTTGCCCCTTCTCCCACGGGGAATTTGCACATCGGCGGCGCGCGATCGGCTTTATTTGCTTATCTATGGGCTAAAAAGAACCATGGTCAGTTTATTTTACGAGTAGAAGATACAGACCGCGCTCGGGAAAAAGTGGGTGCTTTGGAAAACCAGATGGAGGGCTTAAAATGGCTGGGCATTAACTGGGACGAAGGTCCAAAAAAAGGAGGGGAATACGGTCCGTATGTGCAAAGCGAACGTTTTGATATTTACCAAAAATATGCCGCTCAGTTATTGGCAGAAGATAAAGTTTATCGTTGTTTTTGTACTCCGGAACGTTTAGCGCAAATGCGTCAAAAACAGCAAGAAAATAAACAAGCCCCGCGTTATGATCGTGTTTGTCGGCATTTGTCTGATGACGAAATAGAGAAAAAAATTCAAACCAACACGCCTTATGTGTTAAGATTAAAAGTACCGGAACAAGGCACTGTTGAAGTTTATGACGCCATCAGAGGAGCGATAACATTTAATTGTCAAGATATTGACGATCAAGTTTTGGTTAAATCCGACGGTTTTCCTACTTACCATTTGGCCAATGTCGTAGACGATCATTTAATGAAAATCACCCACGTAATTCGCGGTGAAGAATGGTTGCCGTCCACACCCAAACATGTTTTGTTGTATCAGGCTTTGGGTTTTTCGGCGCCGCAATTTGTACATTTATCTATTTTTTTAGCAAAAGCCGGCGGTAAAATGAGTAAAAGACACGGAGAAACTTCTTTATTGGCTTTTCGTGATAAAGGTTATTTATCCGAAGCGATTGTCAATTTTATTGCTTTACTGGGTTGGAATCCAAAAACAGAGCAAGAATATTTTACTAAAGAGGAGTTGATTGAACAATTTGAAATTAGTAAATTAAATACAGCCAATCCTGTTTTTGAAACCGAAAAACTCGACTGGATGAATCAACACTACTTGAAAAAATTAAGCAGTGGGGAAATGTTTACCAAAATGAAAGAAATGATTTCATTAAATAGCGATGTTGCTTTGTATAAATTATTTGCAGAATGGTTTAGCGGCTTGAGCGTCAAACATCAAGAATCAATTTGGCATAATTTAAAAGAACGGTCAAAAACTTTAGAGGAAGTGGCTGTTAATACCATGAATTATGTGAATAAAGAAATTGTTTATCAACCGCAAGAGTTAATTTGGAAAAAATCAGACCAAAAAACCACCATAAAAATTTTAGAAAATTTAATAGAAAAAATTAAAGAATTCGCCAAAGAAGATTTTTTAGTGGCTAATTTAGAACCGCAAATTTTAGCTTGGATAAAAACTACTGAGTGGGGGAATGGCGATGTGCTCTGGCCCATGCGCTTTGCTTTAAGTGGCGAAAAAAAATCTCCCTCACCATTTGAATTGGCGGAAATTTTAGGTCCAGCAGAAACTATTAACAGATTAACTAAAGCTAAAGAATCTTTAAACGCATGAGAATTAAAAAATATTTGAAAAATTTTAGTTATTTAGTCGTTATTTTTTCTTTAAGTTGTTTTTTTATGCCAACCTTGGCAACAGGCAACACCACTGATGATATTGTAGATCAAAAAATTTCTGAAACTTCCAAAACTGATGAAGAGATAGCTAATTTACAAGAAACAATTAAACAAAAAGGAGCGGAAATTGAAAAAATTCAACAACGATTGCACGCTTATCAACAGCAAATAGACGATAAACAAACGCAAGCGCTGAATTTAGAAAACCAAATATCTACTTTGGATAGTAAAATTTCCAGCACTTCTTTGGCTATTGAGAAAACTAAAACTGAGCTGGAAGTTACTCAATCACAGATAGAAGTTTTACATAAACAAATCGCCAGTACGCAAGAAGACATTACTAATAACAAAAATTCTTTAGTTAAATTGATCAGAGAATTGCACCAAGGAGACCTGCAAAGTCCTATTGAGTTGGTTTTTTCCCATAATACTTTATCTGATTTTTATACTTATGCGGAATATACCAATAAATTACAAAAAAATGTTAACCAAAATGTTCAGGAATTGCAGAAGATACAGGAAGATTTGCAAAATAAGCGCACTGAATTAAAAGATCAAAAAGCCCAAGCGGCTTTGCGTCAGACAGATTTAGAAACCCAACAAGAAGAGATGGTAGGGGAGCAGGATTACAAAAATGATTTACTGGATCAAACTCAAGGCGATGCGGAAAAATTTACAGCGCTTTATGAAAAAGCCCGTCAAGACGAACTGCAGGCTGAAGCTGAGGCTAATCAATTAACCAAAGAAGCGCAATCACGCATCAATAAGTTAAAACAGGACATTCAAGATAAATTGCAGGACGAAGAAAATACGGATGACTTATCCGCAGAAGAACAAGATATTTTAGAAAATTTTGATGGTACCGTTCATTTGCAATGGCCAATTAGTTCTAGAACCATTACTTGTGGTTTTCATTGTGCCGGTTATCCTTTTTCCGGAGCATTGGGTTCTCATTCCGCTATTGATATTGCCACTCCGCAAGGAACGCCTATTTTGGCTGCAGATTCCGGTTATGTTACCAGAGTAGTGTTTGATCCCAATAGTAGTAGTACCTATGGTTTTATTGTGATTTTACATGGGGATAACATAACTTCCACTACCTATGGTCATATTAGCGGAGCTAATGTCAGTGCTAATCAATATGTTAAAAAAGGAGATTTGATCGGCTGGACTGGTGCCACGCCAGGCACTCCTGGAGCAGGTCCTTTTACTACGGGTCCTCATTTGCATTTTGATGTTAGAAAAGATGGTTTTCCTGTTAATCCCTTAGATTATCTGCCTTAGTTTTAGTTCTTTGTTTAGTGGGGAATAACAAGACAATGCGTCGCACAAGGTATGTTTTACGACGCATAGTTTTGTTCTTTATTTAAAATAAGCTCGATCTGGTATTCTCACATCTATATAATCAATACTTTTTGGATCGCTTATTTTTTCCGCTAAGATCGTTTTTAGATTTTGTAATTGTAAAGATAAATCTTGCAAGGTGTCTAAATAAACCTCAAAGCCGCCATTTTCTTCAACTACTTGCAAATGAATTTCGTGTGCCACTTTGACAAAATTACATTCAATAGGCACGTAAACTTTAGCCCATTCTGTACGATCATATTCTGTTTGTTTGGCGTTGGTGTCAATATTAGTATTTTCGTTAGTATTAACATTAGCATTGTTTTTGTTTTGACTGTTTTGAAACTCTTCCTTTTTTAAATTATCCAAAGCCTCTAAACTTTCATCAATGGTAATCAGGCCATTTTGAAATTTTTCTTGGATTTCTCTTTGTTTGGCTTTATATTCTTCGGAATTGGTTTCACTGGCCGCTTTTTCAAATATTTTTTCAGCTACATATTGACGCTCGCTACATCCAACCAGCGGAAAAATAAAATGATCTATCTTTAAAGATGTGGCTCCAGAAAACTCTTTTTGTATTTGTAAAAGATATTCTAAATATTTAGGAGAGATGATTTGCCAGCCTATTTCAAATTTATCGCGATTCTTATCAATAATAACCGGGAAAGCGGTGTTAGCTTCATTTTTATTGTTTAAACTTTGAGTTACCACCCCGTCACGATCTACGGTATAAACCTTTTCTTCTGCTTTGGCAGTAATCCAAGTGACACTCGGAATTCTTTCTTTAATAGTAATGCTAATAATATTGGGAAAAATTTTTTTTACATTCACCTCTTCAAAAGCAATGGTATGGCTTAAATAATTTTTTAAAAAAGCCTGTAAAGAAATGGTTTTCATTGTCCAGAAAGTATCCCGTTTGATAAAACCTAAAAATTTACTACTTTCAAATTCCTGTACGCTATTGATTATTTGTTGCTGGTCGATAAACTGTAAAGGAGCAACTTCAATCTGACTCAAATCGAAGTGTTTGGTGCCAAAACCAAAATACCAAATGGCGCAACCCAGCATCAAAAGCAAGCCACCATAAGCCCAGCCATCTTTTTTCAACCAGCGCCAAAAACTCCCCGGTACGGGCTGAAGAGGAGCTTTGAGGTCATTTTGAGAACGCCTAAAACGAGAAAAATGGTTGGCGGATTGAAATTCTTTCATAAGTTTAGTATAATTATAGCAAATGCTTGGAAAAAGAAAACAGCTGACAATTTTAGAAAACAAAATTTCTTACCTGGAATATGGTGATGCCAATTTACCGTCTTTAATTTTTTTGCACGGTTGGGGCGGCGAGGCTCTTTCTTTTCAACCCTTGTTTCAGGAATTGGCTAATAAGGGGCTAAGAGCTCATTTTTTGGCTTTAGATTTACCAGGCTTTGGACAATCTCCTCCCCCAAAACGAGCTTATGCTTTGGCTGATTATGTATTATGCGTCGTAAAATATTTAGAAGTTTTAAAATTAACTAAGGTAAATTTAATCAGTCATTCTTTTGGTGGACGTTTAGCTATTAAACTTTTGGTTAATTATCCAAATTTAATTAACAAAAATATTTTTATTGCTCCGGCAGGTATTTATCATAAAAGACTAAAAGTTACCATAACTAAATTTTTTGCCCATTTAATCAAAAAAGTTTTTCAGTTCCCTACGCTGAAGGCCGCCTTTCCCTTAATGAGAAACCTGGGTTATGGGCTGATTGGTGAACATGATTATTTAGAAGCCTCAGGCATTATGGCGGAAACTTTTCAAAAAATTATTGCGGAAGATTTAAAATTGGAAATTCCAAAAATTACCGCTCCTTCCCTTATTTTTTGGGGAGAGCGTGATCGTTATGTTCCTTTGGCAGACGGTTTTTATATTCAACAAAGTATAAAAAATTCTCAAATTTTTACTTTTGCCCAAGGTAAACACAACATTCATAAAACTTATGCTGTCCAAATCAGCCAAAAAATTAACTCCTTTTTATGAGTCTGGCATATGATATAATTTTTGTTTTGATCCTAATCAGTTATTTGTTTTGTCTGGTTGGTAAAGTTTTTTATTGGATCTATCTTTGGCAATTAAAAGAATATCGTTGGGATCGCATGATGAATTTTTTATCTACGCGCTCCGGACGTAAAGCCATCTGGGGTTTTTCTAATATTTTAGAACTGTTTTTAATAATACTTTTATGCGCCACGGCAATTTTTGAAAAAGTGCCGGAAATTTTTTGGATTTTAACTTTTTACTTCCTGTTGTTATTTTTGAAAGACATACAGATTATCAGAAAACGTATTTTTCCTATTTGGACAATGAAGGCGATAATTTTGTCTTTGCTGACGGTCATTTTATTGTTATTAACAAGCCAGTTTTTATTTATTTTTGCCGAAGAGAAGATTTTGGCCGGTGGCATCATATTATTTTCTTTTTTGCTCTTTCTTGTGCCCTTAGAGGTCACTTTGATTATTTTTATCTTACAGCCTTTGGTGATTTGGCAAAAAAATCGTTTAATAACTCAGGCGCGAGCAAAAATTTTAAAAATCAATCCTATTGTGATAGGTATTACCGGCAGTTACGGCAAAAGCTCCACTAAACATTTTTTACAAACTATTTTAGAGCAAAAATTTTCTTCTTTATGCACACCCAAAAATATTAACAGCGACATTGGCATCGCTCAAACCATTTTAAAGTCTTTATCTCCTGCCCAACAAATTTTTATTGTGGAAATGGGCGCTTATCGTCAGGGAGAAATCGCCAAAATTTGTAACCTGGTCTCCCCTATTATCGGAGTGGTTACTGGTGTGAGCGCCCAGCATCTTTCTTTATTTGGCGACTTAGCCGCTATTCAAAAAACTAAAGCAGAATTGGTTAAAGCTTTGCCCAAATCCGGTTTGGCGGTTTTAAATCATGATGACTCCTCTTGTGTGCAAATGGCGCAGATAACTATTGCGGAAAAAAAGTTTTTTTCTGTCGCTAATATCGCTCATGTTTTTGCTGACCAAATATCGGTTGCGCCTTATCAATTACAATTTCAACTGCACCTTCGTGAACAACAAGCCTTGGTAACCGCTCCTTTAGCCGGCGCGCAATTCATTTCAGCGATTTTAGCCGCGGTGACCGTAGCTGACCATTTAGGTTTAAATTTGGCGGAGATTGTTCAAGGCATCAAGAAGCTGACAGCAATAAAAGGTACAATGTTTTTAAGCCACACCAGCAGTGGAGCAACTGTGATTGACGATCATTACAGTGCCAATCCGGATGGTTTTCTGGCCGCTTTGGATTATTTGCATCTTTTTACAGATAAAAGAAAAATTGTCATTACCAGAGGAATGGATGAGCTGGGAAAAGAAAGCGTTAATCAACACCGGTTAATCGGTACAGCCACAGGCAAAATTGCGGATTTGGTAATCATTACCAAAAAAGATTTTTCCAAATCTTTAAAAGATGGTTTAAAACAGGGCGGTTTATCAGAAGAAGCCATTGTGATACAAGAAAATCCAAAAAAAATTATCAAACAATTTTTATCTACTTTATCAGCCGATGATGTTGTTTTACTTGAGAATCGATCGCCGCAAATTTTAATTAAATATTTATTGGCATGAGAAAGCGTTTTTTTCAAAAACCGATTTCTTGCGAACTTTCTCCTAATATGCGTTGGCCGCAAATTTTTTTGATTTTAAATTATTTATTCAATCCTAAGTTTTTTGGTCATTGGAAAAAAGGTGAAAAAATAAAGTTATTGGAAAATGCCTTTAAAGATAAATTTAACTCTTTAGCCGCTTTTTCTTTTGATAGCGGCAGAACCGCTCTTGGTGTTATTCTGCAAGCTCTGGAGCTTAAAAATGGCGATGAAGTGGCTCTGCAGGCCTTTACGTGTGTAGTGGTTCCTAATAGTATCAAAGCCGCTTACGGATTGCCGGTTTATTTGGATATTGACAAAAGTTATAATCTTGATGTGCAAAAGCTAGAAGAAACATTGCAAACACATCACAATTTAAAAGCCGTGATTGTGCAACATACTTTTGGTTTGGTGGCGGAAATAGAAAAAATTAGCCAACTTTGTAAAAAACATCATCTTTATTTGATTGAAGACTGCGCGCATGCGTTAGGAGCGACTTACGATAATAAGCTGGTTGGCACTTTTGGAGACGTGGCTATGTTTT
>MHKJ01000025.1:12165-12325 GCA_001818355.1 Candidatus Kerfeldbacteria bacterium RIFOXYC2_FULL_38_9
TGCTAAGATAGAAAAAATTTATAAAAATACTAAACACCATTCTGTTTTTTGGATTTGGCAACACCTTAATCATCCCCTCTTTTTTAGCATAGGCAAGTGGTTATATTATTTTTTTTCTTTAGGAAAAATTATCATTGAACTGAGCAAGAAACTTAAATTA
>MHKJ01000025.1:12365-14121 GCA_001818355.1 Candidatus Kerfeldbacteria bacterium RIFOXYC2_FULL_38_9
TGCCTAATGTTTTGGCTGATTTGGCTTGGGGACAATTTATAAATTTAGAAAAATTGAATTTACACCGAAAATCTTTGGCTAAAAGTTATTTATTTGCGCTATCACGTTTAGCAGGAATAAAATTACCAAAAATTTTACAAAATTCTCGGCCGATTTTTCTGCGATTTAGTTTCACTTTAGAAAATCGGGAAAAAGTTGTGAAACACGCACGTCAAGCAGGTTTATTTTTAGGTAATTGGTATCATCAAGTTATTGATCCGTCAGGCTCTGTCAAAGCAATGGTGAATTATAAAGATGGTTCTTGCCCAAGAGCGGAAAAAATAGCGGAAAAAATAGTTAATTTACCAACGCATATCAATATCAGCAACAGAGAATTAAAAAAAGTAATCAATTTTTTTCAAGAAGAAATAAAATCCTAAAAACATGACTAAATTTTCCCTATTGGAAAACATCTCTCCTCAGGTTTATGAAAAATGGCTTTTAAGTTTACCCAACGCTCCTTTTTTGCAATCTAAAAATATGCGGCACTTACACCAGAGTTTAGGCGATCAGGCTTTTTTGTTTGGTTTTCAAAAAGAGCAGGAATTAATAGGATTGGCGTTTGCTGTTTTGGTTAAAGCGCGGCGCGGCCATTATTTATACCTTCCTTACGGTCCTGTTTTTAAAAGAGGCGGCTGGCAATACTTACCGGAATTTACTTCTTGTTTAAGACAAAAAGGTCTGGCTTTAAAAGCAGATTTTTTACGCATTTCTCCTTTTTTAGTTAACCATCCTCAAAATCAAGAGCTTTTAAAAAACTGTGGTTGGCAAAAAGCGCCCATTCATATGTTAGCCGAGCATCTTTGGTTATTGGATATTTCTATCAGTGAGGAGCAAATTTGGAAAGGCATGCGCAAGACCATGCGTAATCTTATTCATCGTGCTCAACGAGACGGAGTAAAAATTATTATCAGCCAAGACTTGAAAGAGGTGGAACATTTAGTACGAGTGCATAAAGATACGGTTAAACAACACAAATTTGTGCCTTATGGCGATGATTATTTTCGAGCGCAGTTTAAAGCTTTTGCGCCAGATAAACAAGTAGCGATGTTTTTAGCTCAGTATCAAAATAAAATTATTGCCGCTTGTATGATTATGTTTTATGGCGGCATGGCCTCTTATCATCATAGCGGAGCTTTAAACGCTTATCGTAAAATTCCGGCTTCTTATTTATTGCAATGGGAAGCCATCAGAGAAGCCAAGCGACGAAAGTGTTTAACTTATAATTTTTGGGGTATTGTGCCGCCCGCTAAACTTTACTCTCCTTATTTGAAAAGACCGCATCCTTTTAACGGGGTTACCAAATTCAAAACCGGATTTGGCGGTAGTAGGCTTGATTTGATTCACTGCCAAGACTATCCTTTGAGTTGGAAATATAATTTTAATTATTTGGTGGAAACCGTTCGCAGAATAAAAAGAGGTTTTTATTAAATTTTTGTTTTGCCAAAAAAATAAGGCTTTAAAACTTCCGGCACGTTAATTGATCCATCTGCTTGTTGGTAGTTTTCCAAAACAGCCAAAGGAGTGCGCGACATGGCAATGGCGGTGCCGTTTAACATGTGCACGTATTTTTTTTGATTTTTATCGTCTTGATATTTGATATTTAAACGACGCGCTTGATAATCAGTACAATTAGAAGTAGAAGTTATTTCACCCCAGTTATTTTTAAAAGGCATCCAAGCTTCCAAATCGTATTTACGATAAGCCGGACCGCCTA
>MHKJ01000026.1:0-1140 GCA_001818355.1 Candidatus Kerfeldbacteria bacterium RIFOXYC2_FULL_38_9
AGAATCAAATTCTAATATACCTGTATCACCGATATTTGCAGCGATCGTAATAACGATTGTACCTTTTTTAAACAACTTACTTACTGATAAGCCTTTTTCATTAAGAGTTTGCGTATAAGTGCTGATCTTACCATTCGAACTAATAACATCACCTGTTTGAATAAAAGGAATATTGCCTCCATAAAACTCTGGCGCATTTCTTGGTCGATGTGAAAATCTCCCCCTTTCTAATAGAGCAATCTCTGACAATTTTACAACTTTCCACTCTTCCGGAATCTGTCCGATTTTTGTTTCCTTAAATTTCGTATGCCCAATTCCACGAGTAAAGAGCTGTTGCATCAACCCGCGCTTGAGCTTTTCTGTCGCCTCAATCACTGCCTGCGTTTTCGCAATATCTTCATCCACCGTCCCCAAAATTCCTGCGATCTTTTTTTGCTCTTTGAGGGAAGGAATTAATAATTTCTCCTTAGACAAACTTCCAACGCTCAAAAAATTTATTGTTGTCTGTCCCGATTTATTTTTCAAATTTTCACCTAACTTTTGAGCTGAATAAAAAAGATAGTACGGAAATAAATTTCCTTTATTTTTACTTATTAAACCATTGAACTGTTGATTTGTTGTAAGTGGTATTTTTGTAAACGCAACTTCTCCAAGCGAAGCCGTACAACATAAAAGCACCGAGTCTTCAGGTAATAACTTCACAGAGGTTTCTTTTAGAGCTTTATCCGTAATATATTGATTTGTCTTATTGATGATCCTTCCATTACTTCTAATATCATCTACGGTAAACCAAGGTATATTGCCATTATCCCAGTATTCAGAAATTGATCTTTTTGGGGTTGAGCCATTTATAATATCGCAAACATCGCCAAGTTTTTTCTCCTGCCACCCTTTAGGTATTATTTTTTGTGTGAAATTACTTTTCATTTGGAATCAAAGGTAAGATTACAGTTTCATTAAGTCCAATAATCTGTTTAGATAATTCTTGAATAGTCCCTATTATCAGAAATCTAAAACCAGCCTCTATAACAGGATTAGCCAAAATTTCTTTAAATTGCTCAGATTTTTGATCAGGATGAAAATACAACTCATTGATAAATAAATCTAACTGCTTCTCAGCTTTTAACAAATTGTCATTGA
>MHKJ01000026.1:1225-1400 GCA_001818355.1 Candidatus Kerfeldbacteria bacterium RIFOXYC2_FULL_38_9
TGTTTATAATACTTAAAGTATGAATATTCGTTACAAAATGCGCTTTGCCCTGTTGGGCATTCTTATTTTAACGGCTTTAGCCGGTATTATTGATTACCCCCAAGGACCAAATTTACACTGGGGCGATTATTATAAAGAAATCAAAGTACACCTGGGTTTAGATTTGCAAGGCGGC
>MHKJ01000026.1:1471-9305 GCA_001818355.1 Candidatus Kerfeldbacteria bacterium RIFOXYC2_FULL_38_9
GCGCAACGTTATTGAGCGCCGTATCAATGCTTTTGGTGTGTCCGAGCCTAATATTCAAACGGTGCAATCCGGAGATGATTGGCGTATTTTAGTGGAGCTTCCTGGTATTACTGATATTACCGAGGCTATTAACCGCATCGGAGCCACTCCTATTTTGGAATTTAAAACCGAAGGTCCGGCACCGGAATATACAGCAGAACAAGTGCAACAAATAAAAACGCTTAATATCCAAAAACAGACAGAAGCGCAAGCCACTTTGGATCAATTATTGGCCAATACCGCTAATTTTGAAGACACGGCCAAAGCCAAATCCGAAGATCCTGGTTCTAAAGATAAAGGGGGAGACTTAGGTCAATTTTCTCAAGGCGATATGGTTCCGGCTTTTAACAAGGCGGTTTTTGAAAAAGCCCCGGTAGGAGAAATATATCCCAAATTAGTAGAAACCAGTTTTGGTTATCATATTATTAAAGTGGATGCCCGTGATGATAGCGCCAATCCGCCCACAGCTTCCGCTCACCATCTTCTGTTTGCAAAAATTCCCGAAACTCCACAATCCACCGGCACCAATTACGTAGACAGCGATCTTACCGGGGAACAATTAGACCGAGCAGATGTCAGCTTTGATCCTAATTCCGGTTTGCCTACGGTCACCATCAACTTTGATAACGCCGGCAAAGAATTGTTTGCAAAAATTACCAAGGAAAACGTTGGCAAAACCGTAGCGATCTATTTAGACGGTCAAATTATCAGTGCGCCAGTGGTGCAACAAGAAATTAGTAACGGTGAAGCAGTAATCTCTGGTAATTTTACTTTGGACGAAGCTAAGGAATTGGCTCAACGCTTAAACGCCGGCGCTTTACCGGTTCCGGTGGAACTGGTCAGTCAACAAAATATCGGCCCAACCTTGGGCCAAGCCTCTATCGAGCGTAGTTTTTTTGCCGGTATTTTGGGCTTGGTCTTGTTATCCATTTTTATCATTGCTTATTATCGTCTTCCTGGTTTTGTTGCCGTACTGGCTTTAGTTATTTATTCTTTATTGGTTTTAGCGATTTTTAAAATGTGGCCGATCACTTTAACTCTAGCGGGCATTGCCGGATTTATTTTATCTATCGGCATGGCCGTGGACGCTAATGTGCTTATTTTTGAGCGGATGAAAGAAGAACTGCGCAGTGGCAAACCCATTAGCCAAAGTCTGCAAGACGGCTTTTCCCGCGCTTGGCTTTCCATTAGGGATTCCAATTCTTCCTCTTTGATTACTTGTTTGATTTTATACTGGTTTGGCTCATCTCTCATTCGCGGCTTTGCCATCACTCTGGCTATTGGTATTGTGGTTAGTATGTTTTCCGCCATTACTACTACGCGCATTTTTTTATCCTTTTTTAAATTAAAAAGTTTATGGTGGTATGGAATAAAAAAGAATAAAACTGAAGAATAAATTTATGTATAATATTGTTAAAACAACTAAATATTGGGGAGGCGTTTCTGTTGTTTTGGTTTTGACCAGTTTGATTTTTTGGTTTATTTGGGGATTGAATTTAGGCATAGATTTTACCGGCGGCACTTCCATGCAAGTCAGTTTTGCAGATAATAATCGACCCAGCGTGACAGCGGTGGGGGATTATTTTAACAGTATTGGCATTATAGACGCGCGTTTGCAAACTGCCGGAGACAATGGGTTAAACATTAGTATGCAACAAATTAGCAACGACCAACGTCAGCAAATTTTAAATAACTACCAAAATTTGGGAATTATTGAAGAAAACTTCGCCAGCGTAGGCCCTACTTTGGGCAAAGAATTGAAAACCAAATCTTTTTATGCCATTATTTTAGTTTTGTTGGCCATTATTGGTTATATTTCTTATGCTTTTCGAAAAATTTCCAAAGGCCCGGTGCCATCTTGGGTATATGGAGTAAGCGCCATTGTGGCCTTAGTGCATGATATTTTGATAGTGATAGGAGTATTTGTGGTTTTAGGGCACTTTTGGAACGTGCAAATAGACACCTTGTTTGTGACCGCCCTGTTAACCGTTTTGGGTTTTTCCGTACATGACACGATTGTGGTTTATGATCGTATTCGAGAAGGCTTAAAAGAATATCCCAAAAAATCTTTTAGAGAAATTATGAATGAAAGTATCAACAACACCATGGCGCGTTCTTTAAACACTTCTTTGACGACGTTAATAGTATTATTGGTTTTATTTTTATTCGGCGGCGCTTCTATTAAATATTTTATACTGGCATTGCTTATCGGTATTATTTCCGGTACTTATTCTTCTATTTTTATTGCCAGTCCGCTTTTATTGCTCGGTAAAAAATTACTCAAGCGTTAATTCAGGATGTGTTTTTAACAAAGCCACGTGTTGCTGAAAATAATTTTCAAATTGAGCTTGAGTTTTTTGATAAAGCGCGGAGATTTCCATTACGGCTTTTTCGTCTTGTTTTTTTAATAACAATTCATGCATCAGGCCGTCTTCATCTTTCCACGCCACCAATCGGTCCACATATTTAATTTCCAAGCGACGAATTTTTTCTTTGATTTTGGTGAGTAAATTTACCAATTCCGCCACATTTTTTTCTGGCGATACTTGTGCTTTTTCAAAATCAATTTTACTTTCATTAAGATAATCTTGCGCTAAATTGATTTGAGCGTTGATTTCTTCAATATCCAAAGCTTCTTGGGTGTTTTTTTGAGAGAGGGGATTGTCCATATATTTTATGGGTTAATCATAGCTTATTTTACTAAATAGCACAATTTTTACAAAAAATTTTGGTATAGGACTTGACAAAAGGCTAAAATTGTGCTAACCTAGGAGTGATTTTTTAGCCTATTTTAGGCTTACTAATATTTAAATTTTAAAAATCAACTATATGATTTGCAATAAAAAGAGCTTATTGATTAGCATTTTTATTTTAGTCTCTGCTTTTTTGTTTTTTTCTGTTTTGTCTACTCCGGCTTTTGCTAAAGATTTTACTGTTAACAGTACAGCAGATGTTGTGGACAGCAATCCTGGAAACGGAACTTGTGCTAGTGCCAGTAACACCTGTACTCTTCGTGCCGCCATTATGGAAACTAATGCTTTAGCCGGTGACGATAAAGTTATCTTAAGTGCCGTTATTTACAACTTAACTATTCCCGGAATAGATGAAGATCAAGGAAAAACCGGAGATTTGGATATTTATAATAGCAAAGGCAAGCTTACTATTCAAGGCCAGGGAGCAGACAAAACCATCATTGATGCCAAACAAATAGATCGTGTTTTTGATATTGAAAATTCCAATGTAATTATCAAAGATTTAACTATTACCGGAGGTAATGCGTTAGAATCTAATGAAGATGTAGACGGAGGAGGTGTAAATATTACGTCTAATGGCGATCAACAACCTGATATTTTAATAGAAAATTCTATTATTTTTTATAATCAGGCCTACCATGGAGGCGGTATAAATGCATTTGGTTCTGATCAATTAACTATAAATATAAAAAATTCTGATATATCTTACAACACTGCTAATTATGGAGGTGGCATTAACATGTCGAGCTATACTAATAATATAACTTGCAATATAGAAAATTCTAATATTTATAATAATACGTCTAATGGTAATTCTAGTTCTAGTGGCGGTGGAATTGAAATAGCCAGTAATGATGAATATGCAGTGACAGTAGTTAATATAAAAACATCAAATATTTTTAATAATGTTTCAAATGACGATTACGTTAATAGTCGTGGCGGCGGCATAGATGTCTATAGTATTGGTAAGGTTTTTTTAACCATACAGGATTCTGCTATTTCAAACAATGTTGCTGGCCATGGTGGCGGTTTATACACAAGAAGTAATAGTTTTAGCTCTGATGGTTCTTTAGAGTTAAGTGCTGTTATCTTAACTATACAAAATTCTACTATTTCCAATAACACCGCCAGTTATGGAGGCGGTATATATGGTGAGACTTATTATAACGGAGCTACTCTTACTGCTATTATCCAGAATTCTACAATCGCCAATAACAAAGCTAATGCTTGGGGAGGGGGAATATACATAAACGCTTCCTCTGACACCGTTCCTTTGGTCTTACAGAACTCTACTGTTGCCAACAACATAGCTGGTAGTTATGGTGCTGGAATTTATATTTCTGATTATCAGGATCAGGCAATTACTAGTAAAGCATCTATTATTTTTAATAATACTTTAAACGAGAATAAACAGGTGAGTAATTGTTATGGTGCTCAATATTTGGTTTCTCAAGGATATAATATTTTTGGTAATGATGCAGATTGTCAAGCTGTTGCTATAACCACAGATAAAGTTCTAGATAATTCTGCTGTTGTGTTTTCTACTGGAGTTTTAAATGATAACGGCGGTTCTACACAAACCTTAGCTTTAGCTTCTAACTCTCCTGCAATAGATATAATTCCCACCAGCCAATGTTCGGTTGCCACAGATCAACGCGGTACAGCTCGTCCTCAAGGTGTAGCTTGTGACAGTGGAGCCTATGAATTGGAAGCTAAGTATCTGGATTATGATCAAGATGGTTATATCGGAGAAACAGACTGCAATGATAACAACTCTTCCATTAACCCGGGATTTTTAGATAATACCAACGACGGAATTGATAATAATTGCAATGACCAAATAGACGAGGATTATAAAGTTCCAGCAGATACTAATACTAACAGCAACACCAATAGTTCGGATAATACTAATACTACAGTTGATAATAGTAATAATAATGACAACAGCACCACTACTGCTCCTGCTCCTGCTCCTGCTCCTGTTGATGAAGAAAATACCAGCCCTGATTCTAATTCTACTATTACTGAAGTCACCATTGTGAAAGTCTCTCCTACAAAAAAAGGGTATAAGATCACTTATTCTGACAATTCCACCAAAGTAGTTAAAGCGTTTAAAAAGGGAAAATCTTCTAAAAAGACTAAAATAAAATATTTAGCCAAAAAAGACATTGTTTTGGTATTACAAGGAAACGGCAAGAAAATAGCTTTATATAACGTCTTAACTTCTAAAAAACTTTCTCAAACCAAGCTTTCTAAAAAAAATTATACTACTAACTCTTTTAAAGTAAAAAAAGTTAATGGTAAAAAAATGGTTATAGTAAAATCTGTTAATAAAAAACAACAAGAATCTCAAAAGAGTAAAATAAGCTTTAAGTTAAAAAAGAAGAAATTAAAGCTATTGTCTGTTTTGGTGAAATAATATAAAAACAAAAAATAGTTTTTTAAAACAGCCCTAAAACAGGCTGTTTTTATTGTGGGGACAAAAAATTGACTAATTTGCAAAGAAATGTTATACTATCTTAGTAAGTAAAATTACTTGATAGCTATAATTATATGTCAGTTAACATTCTAGATCGAGTGCTTTCCAGTAGAGAAAATAAAACCAGACAAGAATTTAACCCGCTGGAGCTTTTAAATATTTTGTTTAAGTTAATATCTGGCAAAGAGGCGGAGGTGTTAAGAAGAAGGTTCGGTTTAAACACCAAAGGTCGTGAAACCCTGGAAGTTATCGGCGAGGCTTACGGAGTTACCAGAGAGCGCATTCGTCAAATTGAAAGTCAGGCCATAGAAAAAATCAAAACCGCTCCAAATTTTCACGAAATTATTCAACCTGTCGAGCAACTGATGATCTCTTTATTGGAAAATCACGGCGGTGTTTTAACCAAAGAGTTGATGTTTGAGTTGTTGACTTTTGAGTTGGACAAATCATTGCAAACCAAGCAAGCTATTTATTTTATTTTGGCTAAACTGCTTGATGATAAAATAGAAGAAATAACCCTTTCTCAAAAATATATTTCCGGTTGGAAATTACGTTTAACATCTATGGCTTTTGTGGACGAGGTCATTAACGGTTTGGAACAAGTGATCAACCAAGCAAAAGCTCCGCAGACTTTGGAAAAACTATATCAGAATTTTCAAGAACAAGAAATTTATCAAGCGCATCAAAATCAGTTGAGTGAGGATGTAATTTTGTCTTACTTGCATATTTCCGCCCGTTTGGCTAAAAATCCTTTTGACGAATACGGGCTGGCTTCTTGGGGACAAGTGGTGCCTAAACGTATGAATGATCGAGTGGGTTTGATTTTAAAAAAGGTTGGCAAACCCATGCATTTTGAAGATATCGCCAAACACATTTCCAAAATATTTAAGAAAAAAGCTTATCCGCCCACCGTACACAACGAGCTGATTTTAAACGACGAATATGTTTTGGTGGGCAGAGGCATTTATGCTTTGGCGGAGTGGGGTTTTAAAGAAGGAGTGGTTTCCAGCGTCATTGCCGAGGTTTTAAAAAAGGCCAACAGACCCCTCACGCGCAACGAAGTGGTGGAAGGAGTGTTAAAACAAAGAATAGTTAAAAAAAATACCATTCATTTGGCTTTAACTGACAAAGAAAAATTTTTAAAAACTCGCGATGGTAAATATATTAATGCTTAAATAGCATGGATTATTTCAACACTTTTTTTGACAATCTGTCTCAGGCCACCAATCCTTTTTCGATTATGATTGTTTTGTTGCGCTCTGGCATTTGGATTGTTTTTTTTCCGGTTTTTATTTGGATGTGCAAAGAAGGTTGGATGGATTGGGTGCAAGGACAATTTGCTGGAAAAAGAGCTAAAAACAGCACTTTATTGGCAGTGGATATTCCCAAAGCCGTCTTGGATCAACCGCAAAGCATGAAAGCGGTGGAACAGATTATTGCCAATTTACACGGCCAATTTTGGCATCCGAATTTTAAAGAAGTTTGGTGGGATGGTGTTTTGCAAGATAAATATGCCTTGGAAATTGTCAGTATCGACGGTTATATTCAATATTTTATTCATTGCGCCAATTATAATGTGGAAATCGTTAAGGGTGCGATTTTTGCTCAATATCCAGATGCGGAAATTGTGGAGGTAGAGGATTACACCAGTTCTGTTCCCAATCAGTATCCCAATAAAACTCATCAGCTTTTTGGTATGGAATATACCATGGTCAAGCCCGATGTCTATCCGATTAAAACCTATCCTTATTTTGAACACCAGTTAACCGGTATGTATATTGATCCCATCGCTTCTTTATTGGAAGTAATGAGTCGTTTAAGAACAGGCGAACAGATGTGGTTGCAAATTATGATTACGCCGCAAGACGTAGATGTGTTGAAAGACGCGGCTGATGCTGAAAAAAATAAGTTATTGGGTAAAAAGAAACCCGTGGTTTTAACTTGGATAGATAAGTTTTTGCATTTTCCTTTGCATCTGTTGGAACTGGTGCACGAGTCGGTATTTAGCACAGGACTGGAATATTCTCAGCCTGCCGGAGAGTCTGAAGGGGACGAAAAAGGCAATTTTTTGAATATGACCACCGGTGAAAAATTAACGATAGAAGAGATAGAGAACAAATGCAGTTCTTTGATGTTTCGTTGGAAATGTCGTTTTATTTATATTGCTCCGTATGAAACTTATGATATGTTTCGTGCCAGCGGTGCGATTACCGGAGTTATCAGGCAATTTAATTTTATGAACAGTTTGCGTTGGGGGCCTTATACCAATACAGTCAAACCTTTGTTTTACTTGAAAGAGTGGCGAAGAAATTATCGTCGTAATCATTTGATTTCTTCTTATATTGGCCGTTCTGATTATAATGGTGAAAGATTTCAATATATGTCGCACGTGGAAATTGCCAGTATGTGGCACTTTCCGGTGGATACAGTCAAAGCTCCTTTGGTTTCTAAAGCGGAAAATAAAAAGGCTGAACCGCCGGTTGCGGTGCCTATGGAACAAATGGATAGTTATTATGAAAATTTGGAAAATGCCGCTCAAGTGGAGATCGTGGAAAAACAACAA
>MHKJ01000027.1:0-3857 GCA_001818355.1 Candidatus Kerfeldbacteria bacterium RIFOXYC2_FULL_38_9
CCAAAATCGCTTTTTCCGCAGATTCTACTTTATAATAAATAACCGCGTTGATGCGCAAGGAAACATTATCCTTGGTAATAGTTTCTTGATCGGGCACATCCACGGTACGGACGCGAATATCGACTTTTTTTATTCTTTGAAAAATCGGCACCACTAAACGCCAACCAGGATTTTTAGTGCCGGTGTATTTTCCCAACGTAAACATCACGCCTCGTTCATATTGATCGATTTGACGGATGCTGATTAAAAGAATAAAACCGATGATAATCAGCAAAACCACTAAGAATGTTCCCATAAATTTTGATTAGTTTAATAATTATTTTGTTTAAAAAGGCCCTATCCTTTTAGATTGTCCACTACCACAATTTTATCGCTGTTGATGATGCTGTACAAAAATTTATCCGTAACGTCTTTGCGGTAAACATATTCTTCATGCGGCATCACGGTAAAACGCAAATGCGTACCAAAACTTTCTTTAAATTTGGCCAACAGTTTATTCAGTTTATCGCGGCTGATATCGCCAACAATCAATAAATCCACCTCTTGTTCCGTGTTGTTCATAAAATAACCGGTTAAAGCCAGATAGCGAATATTGCCCAATTTTTTAATGGATTGAATAAAACCGCGTTCTTGCGTTACGCGCGCTTTTAAAATTAAACTGCGCAGTTCTTGAAACAGCTCAAAATTTTTATTAGCCTTATAATATTTTTTTTTGTCTCTTTGCTGACTTTTTAAAATGCCCACCTTTTCCAAAGACGTTAATTCCCGCCGCACGGAATTTATTTGTTCATCAATAGTACGAGATATTTCTCGCACAAAAAATTCTTTATCTTCATTGGTAAGAAATAACCTAAATAGTTTGACGCGCGTTCTGGAACCAAAAATTTTTTCTAACATAACTATATTATATGGCGAATCAAATTTAAGTGCAAATTTTCTTAAAAAAATCCCCTCTTTATCAGGTGGGGAAAAACAATTTGCCTTTTTTCCACTATTATTGTATAAAAAAAGCATATGAAATCACCTTCTCACCTGGCCGAGCTTTTTATTGGCAAAGACGACGGACGTTCTACTGTTAAAGTTTTTACCGCCACCCCCACTCCTTTGGAGGAAAAAAATCTGGGAGTGCTGTTTGCCGTAATGGAAATTGACAGCCAAGAAGAAGTTAATAATGAAATTTTGGATATTATTGTTGAAGAAATTGACAACCATTATTATCAAGCGGAATCTTTTGAAGTGGAAAGCGCTTTTGAACACGCTTTGCAAAAGGCCAATAATCGCTTACAGGAAATTATTGGAGAAATAGGAGAAGACTGGCTGGTTAATTTGAATTTGGTAATCGGAGTACAAAAAGAAAAACAACTGGTGTTTACCAATCTAGGCCGCATGATTGCCTTAATGATCCATAATGGAAAAATTATTGACGTGTTAGATACGGCACAAAAAAAAGCGCAAGAAATCAATCCTGTTAAAATTTTCAGCAACGTCGTTTGTGGAGAGCTAACTCCCGAAAGCGTTATCTTTTTTGCCACAGAAAGTATTTTGGATTATTTATCTAAAGAAAAAATCAAACGTATTATCGCTCACCAAACACCAGCTGAAGCCGGTCAAGAGCTTTATAATTTATTAGCCGACGATACCACTAACACTAATTTTGCCGCTTTAATTTTAACCAAAGAAAAGAAAGCACTAACACAAAATAAAACCGTGACGGCTTTGCATCGCCCTGCTTTACCGCACGAAAACCAAGATAAGGCTCAAATACCCAACGACTCTATGCATCAACTGCTGGGCAAAGAAAGTCAAACCGCCGAACTGTTGACTGCTTCTATCTGGCCCAGCGTTAAAAAAGGCGTAAAACAGAATTTACAAAAAATATTCCAGAAAAACAAACCCCTGGTTTCCCCAACCTCTGCTTTAGACCCTTTAGAGCCTGCAAAAACCGGAGCCACCTCGGCCCAACCGAGTAGTCCCACAGGGCAAATTGTTTTATTGGTTTTGAAAAAAATAGGCCATGCCTTATTACTGTTGCTTAGCTTATTAAAAAGAGGTCTGACAGAAATTTACCGAATGATTAAACGAGCCTTTTTCAAAAAAAGCTATTCCTCTGCTTCAGCGCGCGGTCGCTATTCCAATAGAATAAACAACTTCTCTTTGGGAGCCAGAATCGGCAAAGCTCTGCAATGGTTTAAATCTTTAAGTTTGGTACAAAAAATATTTTTCATCGTGGCTATAGTATTGTTGCTTATTTTTGCGCAAATGGTCATCAATAAAGGAGATAAAAAATCTACACCGCAAGAAGAAAAAAGCTATAATGAACAAATGACCGCGGTGGATACTAAAACCAACGAAGGTAAAGCGGCGGTTTTATACGATCAAACCGCGGCCAGAAAATTATTGATTGAAGCGCGAGATCTGCTAAATCAAATTCCTAAAGATTCCACGGCTTATCAAGACCGGGGAGAAGCCTTGCAAACTACTATTAGCAATCAATTAAAACAGGTTAATAAAGTGATTACTTTGGAAAATCCGCAGTCTTTACTCAACTATAACAGCGTTAATCCGAATGTTGCTGTTTCCCATTTGGTGTTGCTAGGAGCAAGTATGTATGCTTTTGACAGCAATAACACTTCGGTTTACCGAGGTAATTTAGAAGACAAAAGCACCAGCATAACTATCAGTAAACCGGGCCAAGGCGAAAAATTCCAGGCTGTGACCAAAGCTTCGCCGGGCACGGCTGTGGCTAAACTCAATAATAATAGCTTTGTCGTGTTTAACCCGGTAACAGAAAATTTAACTCCTTTGGATTTGCAATATGCCGAAGATAAATATAATATTGCCGACTTAAAAATTTTTGGCACCAGACTTTATACGCTAGATCCCAAAACCAACGACATTTATAAACATACTAAAACCAACGACACTTTTTCGGCCGGGGTGGGTTGGGTTAATGGCGATATTTCTTTGGAAAATACTATTTCCATGGCTATTGACGGTTCAATTTATGTGTTAAAAGACAACGGTAATGTTCTGCGCCTTGATGCCGGCATCAAAGATAATGACTTTGCTTTAGAGGAAATTGATCCGGCTTTAACTCATGCCACTAAAATTTATACTGATGAAAATACTAAAAACTTATACATGTTAGATCCGGAAAATAAACGCGTGGCAGTATTTACCAAAGAAGGAAAATTAACAGCGCAGTATACTTCGGAAAACTTCGGAGACTTGCGCGATATGGTGGTTGATGAAGCCAATAAACACATGTACCTGTTAAATAATACCGAGCTTTACGAAGTGGAATTGCAAGAAGCGCAGTAAAATAAATTTTACTTTTTCATTTAAAAAACTCCGCTGAAAAGCGGAGTTTTAATTTATCTAATGTGCGGATCCTGTCACTTGCTAAATTTTTCAACAAAAATTATTTCAGGGTAACTTTAGCGCCGGCTTCTTCCAATTTTTTCTTCATGGCCTCGGCTTCTTCTTTCTTCAGCCCTTCTGCTACAATTTTCGGAGCGCCGTCAACTAAATCTTTCGCTTCTTTTAAACCCAATTTGCTAACCTCGCGCACCGCTTTAATAGAGGCAATTTTATTATCGCCCACAGCGGTAAATTCAACGTCAAAAGTGGTTTTCTCTTCGACAGGAGCGGCACCAGCGGCTCCGGGCATCATGGCCATCGCCATCGGAGCGGCACTGGAAACGCCGAATTTATCTTCTAACAAAGAAACCAACTCGGACAATTCCAAAACACTCATTTTTTCAATTTGCTCTACCAGTGGTTTAAATTTTTCAGGAACCACCACTTCCTTTTTTTCTTCCTCTTTTTTTGCTTCTTCGGTCATAAATTTAAATAAC
>MHKJ01000027.1:3952-8293 GCA_001818355.1 Candidatus Kerfeldbacteria bacterium RIFOXYC2_FULL_38_9
TTTTAGCCAGTAATTCCTGGCGGGATGGTAATTGGGAAAGTGCCATCACTTTTTCTTTATCAATTTGCTCGCCATCAAGGATGCCGGCGTAAAAACCAACAGCCTCGTGTTTTTTAGCAAACTCGGCCAAAATTTTAGCCGGGCTTACTTCGTCTTGGTAGCCAAAAATAATAGCCACGCCGCTATCCATGCTTTTAATAACCTTTTGGTCATACTTAGCGTTATTAAGCATGCGCGCTAAAATTGTTTTTTTAGCTACTACCATTTCGTTTTTTTCTTGGCGTAAATTTTTACGCAATTCTTGAATTTCGGAAACGGTTAAACCCATATAGCGAGCAAACACCACCCCCTTGCTTTGTGCAAGTTTGTCATTAAGATCCTTAAAAGTCTCTTCTTTTTGTTGTCGTGTTTTTGCCATATTTTTTATTAAAAAAGTCTGCTTTTTGCGCAGACCAACTAATTCCACTTTTATTATTAAAAAATTGGATTTTGTTCGCCTGCGCAGGTCTTAGGTTTTTTGCCTGCGGTCTAAGGTAATTAAAAGTTTACCGCAATTATAAAAAACTGTCAAATCAAAAAAATAAGCTAAAATTAGCCTAATTATGAATATAGGTTCCGATAAACTCTTTATCCTCTAAAATATTGCGTACATTATCTAATTTCTTGCCATCGCAAATAACTACTTGAATATTTTTTTCTTGGGCTAATTTGGAGGCAATCGGATCAAACGGTGCGTTCAAACCAGGTTTCCAAACATCGCCGACTATTTTACGAAAATCCGCCCAGACGATATCTTTAATCGGTTGTGCATCAGAAAATTTATTCGGGTCTTTATCGTAAGCGTAGGTAATATTGGAAAGATTGATGACGTGCGTGAATTTATGAATAGCCGCAAATTGCACCGCGCAAAAATCCGTAGACCAACCGGGTTTCCAACCGCCGCCGATAATAACGGGGTTTAAAATATCTATTTCTTTGGAAGGATCGGTAATAATTTCTCTTCTGGCGTGTTCTTCAAAAATAGTTTTAATGAGCTGTGCGTTTAAACGAGAAGAGTGAATACCCAGCCAATCGAGTTGCTGATCGGTCATGGGCACAATAGCCGAGGCGGCTTCTTGGTATTTACGACAAGTTTTGCCCCCGCCGGTAAAAATTACAAATTGAAAATCTTGTTCGATTTTAGCAAGCAGTAAACTTCTAAATTTCTGCAAAAAATCGGTTTGCACTTCATCAGGCACAATTAAAGACCCGCCCAGAGATAAAATTACTTTTTTCATGTTGGTTTTTTAAATATTTAAACCTCAGTCATTATAATACTGATTTTTATTTTGTAAATGCTCTTGATAAGTTGCGGCGTAAACAATGTCGCCCTCTGGCGTATTGAGGAAAAAATAATAATCTGAACTTTGGGGAAAAAGCACAGCCAACAGAGACGAAAGAGAGGGGTTGCAAATAGGCCCGGGGGGCAGACCGCGGTGTTGATAAGTATTATATAAAGAATCGCGAGCCAAATCTTGAGCATTAGGACGAGTGGTGTGGTGGCCGGTTATAAAATTAACGGTGGCGTCTGATTCTAAATAATAATCATCTTGCAAACGTTTTAAAAAAATACCCGCCACTATTTTGCGGTCTTGATCCGTGTTCACTTCTTTTTCCACAATACTGGCCAAAGTTAATATCTGGTAAAAATTATAAGAAGAAGTGGAAATTGCTTGTTGCATTTCCGGTGTGAGGTGAGAGGAAAAATTTTGCAACATTTTATTCACGATTTCTTCGCCGTTGCTATAGGTAAAAAACCGATAAGTGTCCGGAAAAAGATAGCCCTCCCAAGAAGTATGTAAAGGCTTTCCCGCCAGCAAACTTTGATCAATATCGGGAAAATTGGAGGAAATAACCGCTTTATTAAAACCGTCGGCGTCAAGTTGGTGCAAACGCAATTCATTTTGGATATCAAAACGATCCCAACCCTCAATTAAAGTAACGGTTGCTTCGCGCGTATCGGCATAACCATTGGCCAGTTGAGTGATAATTTGCCAGGTGTTGGCTTGAGTAAAATAATAAGTACCGGCTTGTAAAGCAGAAGCGCGACCACTGACAACTGCGGCTAAAATGAAAATCGTCTTACTTTTAATAACTTGATTTTGTTTGAGCGTTTGCGCTATTTTCGTAATGCCGGCTCCAGCAGGAACCGTGACCTCCACCGTATTTAACGCCACGGTTTTCACCAGCAACGACCAAACAAAATAAATAATCATCAACAATAAGACCAACGTCCCAAAAAAAATATATATAAATTTTCTGGACAGTGGATTTTTTAAAGGTAAGGACAGCATGGTTATAATAAATGATTTTTCTTACGCTCTTTTAATTTCTGAACAACGTCTTTAACTTCGGCGGCGTGATATTTATCACACACCAATAAAGCGTCTTCCGTATCCACAATAATCGTGTTTTCCAAACCAATGGTCACTACCATTTTATTTTTCTGAGCTGAGTAAATTAAAGTATTGCTGGTTTTTAAAGATAAATTATCCGCATCAATAACCACATTGTCTTTTTCCGAATTAGCGATTTCGTCTTTTAAGCGCGACCAATCACCGATATCGTTCCAACCAATATCCGCGGCCAAAACCGCAATTTGACTGGTTTTTTCAATAATGCCGTAATCTACCGCCACTTTTTCCATTTGGGGATAAATTTTTTCAATAATTTCCCGCTCTTCTTTGGTGCCCAGCGCTTTTTTAATTTCCATCAATTGCGCGTACATGGCCGGCAAATGCTTTTCATATAAAGACAAAATGGTGGAAACTTTCCACACAAACATGTTGGCGTTCCAAAGATAATTACCCTGCTCTAAAAAAATCCGCGCTTGTTCTTCCGATGGTTTTTCCGTAAAACGATTTACCTGATATAAATTTTTTCCTTGAAAAGTATCCAAAACTTTTTCGTATTGAATATAACCATAACCGCTATCCGGTCTTAAGGGACGAATGCCAATGGGGATAATATATGCCGGATGGCGGTTAACGAACTCTTCCGCCAATTGCAACATTCTTTGAAATTCGGCCGTTCTTTTTACTTCGTGATCCGAACCAAGGCTGGCCACAATGCTTTCCGGATCTTTTTGGCTCAGAATAATGGACTCCAAACCAATGGCCGCGGCTGTATCTTTGCGTGCGGGTTCGATAATAATATTTTGGGGTAAAATCTCGTGGTGACGTTCTCGTATCAGGTGAGCGGTATGATGACTGGTGGAAACGTAAATATCCGCACTATTCACAATCGGAGCAACGCGCGCAATAGCCTGTTCCAATAAAGTATCGTTGCCAATAAATTTATGAAATTGTTTAGGCTCTTTTTCTCGACTAATTGGCCATAATCTGGTGCCCACCCCTCCGGCGCGAATGACTATTTTCATTTTGGTAAACGTTGAAAAATTATCTTATTGCTGAACTTATTATACGTAAATTGGCATTTTTTTCAAGCCAGCGGTTGTTTTCTTCAAAAAAACCAGTTATAATGGCATTCATGACATTTTTTCAAAATTGGCAAAACCTAATTATTCCGGTAACGGTCACTATTGTATCACAATTTATTAAAATTCTTTTAGAAAGCCATAAATACGGTTTTAAGTGGAGCCATTTAAACAATTATGGCGGTATGCCGTCTTCTCATTCCGCCGGTTTTACTTCTTTAGCTGTCACGATTGGTTTAACCACTGGTTTTTATTCCCCTCTTTTTGCCATGACTCTTTTTGTTGCTTTGGCTTTTATTCGTGATGCTGTGGGTATTCGTTGGTCTTTGGGAAAACACGGGCAAGTTTTAAATCATCTTTTGGTAAAATTGCCGCAGGTGGAACGCGCGCAATTACCGCATCGTTTAAAAGATCGTTTAGGACACACTTATCCGGAAGCCTTGGCCGGCATTATTTTAGGCATCATCCTCACTGCCATTTTTTATACGTTGATCAATGGTTAATTGTTTTTAAACAAAGCCTTAGGACTGAGCATTTTGCCACGCGCTACCAAAGAGCCTTCCCTGGCCAATAATTCAGCAAAAGTCTTAATCATAATAGGACGATTTTTATGAACATCTAGCACCAAACTGGAGCCGTCTTGAGAAAATCCGGAAACAATAGCCATGTGGCCACTTTGAAAAAACAAAATATCCCCTATTTGATTACGCCCCCGAGCTAGCGCTTGACCCTCTTCCAGTTTATTTTGATGTTTAAGCCAAGCCTGAATGTTTTCCGGGTGTTGATCAAACTTAGCATCTTCCGGCGCGGAAAAATAATCTTGCGGATTTTGGGCAAAGTCCGCTTTCATTTCACTAACTAAATCC
>MHKJ01000027.1:8311-12601 GCA_001818355.1 Candidatus Kerfeldbacteria bacterium RIFOXYC2_FULL_38_9
GAACGACTGGGAAGATAATTGGTGGTAATAAATCCCAAACGCAAAGGAATATTGATAAAACCGCCGTCAGTGGGATCGTACCAAACCGGTAATAAATCATCTATGTTTTGCATCAGCTGTTCTACGTTGCCGATGTTATCATTATCATTATCCAAATCATCTATATTTAAAACATTATCGCCGTCCAAATCTCGATCTTCGTAATTCACAATGCCATCACGATCGTGATCGCCCCACATTTCAATAGTATTGCCGTGATAAATATGAGCATTGGTATAAGTAATCATACCAACTCCCAAAGCAAAGACGGTGATTAAAATTCCTTTGAGAATAAAATTATTTTTTTTGAGCTTCACAAAACGACTGATTAAAACATAAAAAAAGAAAAAAGAAAAAATTCCTTCCAACAAATAATTCAAAAAAAGTAAATTGTCATTGATGAAAACATTGCCTAAATCTGTGATGCCTAAAAAACCCGAATAAAAAGGATAAAAAAATCTAATTTGCGAAAGTACCATATCAACTATTAAATGGGAAAGAACCGCCAACAAAAAAACAAAACTAGCAATTAAGGCACGAAATCTACGAGTTAGCCAAAAAATTAAGGCAACTACCAAAAAAATTACCAAATAAAAAACAGGAAGATGGGTAATAAACCCGCGGTGTGTTTCCGAGGCGTTATATAGATAATAATAGAACAAATCAATATCCGGAAAAACGCCGCCGATAAAACCAATCAGCAAAAGCTGATTTTGAAACTTGGCGGAATAAATTTTCCTATGTTTTTGCCAAGGAATGCTGATAAAAGACAGTAAAGATCCGATCGGGCCGTGAGCAAAAAGCATAATTATTTAGTTAAAATTAAACCTCCTGTAAAGTCTTCGGGGTAAACCAAGTAAGAATCAAACAAGGTTAATTTTGCAGGCTCTGGTTGTTGATAAATCCGCACCTCTGATTTTCCTGTGTTGCGCGCCACGATAATTTCTTGTTGCCAGTCTCCGTTTAAATCAGCTAAAGCTAAATTAAAGGAAGAAGCATTTTTGCCAAAAGGACGTTTAAAAGCTATTTTGTTAATTTGTTTGATGTTTTTTAATTTTAAGACCAGTATTTTTCCAGAGGCGGTTTGAGGGGTGTGCGGAATAACCACGATTTCTTCTCGCGGATTTTGATTAAGATTGCCAACAGCCAAATCAAATCCGCCCTGGTAATCATTGCCAAAAACAGCTCTCCTATTTATCAGCTCAGGTTGAGTTTTGCCTGTTTGATACTTATAAATTTCCAAAGTACGACCGTTGTTTTGCGCGCCCAATGCTAATTCTTCCGTGCCGTCATCATTAAGATCACCCATCGCTAGAGAGACTCCGTTGATTTCTTGGTCATTACTGAAAGACGTAAAATTCATCCATTTTGCCAAAGTTCTTTTTTTGGGCAACCATTGATAAATAAGCACTTCTTTATTTTCAGCAATAGCAGACACCGCCACTTCTTCACCTTTTTTATTATCAAAATTGCCTGAAGCCAAATTAAGTCCTTGGTTATAAGCAGTGTCCCACACTCTTATTTGATCAATCAATTTAAACTGGCGCGTGTTAGCGCGATAAGAATAAACTTTAACCACAGCAACATAGGCGCTTTTTGGCGCCACAATTAACTCTTGTTTATTATCATTATCAAGATCAGTCGCCGCCAAACTAACACCCCCCTTAAAATCTTTACCAAAAGGATAAATACTAGCTAAACTGGCGCCGTCAGTGGTAAAGGCGGAAATTTGACTGTGTTTTCCGGCTGTAGGTACGGTAACCAAATCCAACTCATTATCACCGTCAAGATCAATCCACCAAGAGTCAAAACCGTGATTTAAACTTTTGTCGTAAGCAAAAAAAGCATTGATTTTATCATGATCCTGATTAAATAAAGAAAGATTGGCGCCGCCGGCAGAAGCAGGCATGGCTCCCACATATTGCGCCACTCGAGTTGGTATAGCAATTACTCGATAATCTCTACGGGCTTTTTTAGCTTGGGCGGTAAAAGTGGCGCTGTTATTTAAGTCTGGATTAAGTTTTCCTTTAAATTTTCCGTTAAGAAAAACTTGATACTGACGCAGGCGGTTTAAAGAGCTTAAAGTATAAGTAGCGCTGTCTCCTGCGCTGGCAATTTCCGTCCATTTTCTTTTTTGGAACGGCATGTCCCATTGACTGATGGTGATGGTGGCCTGGGTGGAGGGCACAGCGGCAATATCGCTTTCTTGAGCGGTGTTCTTGGGTAAAACAGGAAAAGCCACCACTCCGGTATTGTCCACTAAATTAACCGTTTCAGTTAATAACTGATGATATTCTTTAACCGTAATTTCTAAAATTTCTTGAGGCGCCAAGGAAAGCTGAGTATAACCGCGTAAAACATTGTCAATTTTGGCAGATACAAAAGGAATAAATTCATTGGCGGCGGTGCGAGCGTAAACTTTCTCTGAAGTGTTTAAATTAACTTTAGCGCGCATATAAGGAATTTCCAAATCGCTGTTATTAAAAATGGTGAAATGACTTTCACTTTCTGTACCGTCGTTTACTCCTTCGTAATTTACACTTAAATCAAAAGGAGAATAATCGAATTTTTCCGCACTAATCAAATTGTTTTCTATGTGCAATAAAACGAAAAAATGATCTCCTTCGTAATTAGTGATATTGCCTCCGGCGCCACCGATAATCAATTGCCAAACAGAACCATTTAAACCCGGAATATCTTGACTGGTAATAACATGATCGTCATAACCGTGCTGATGGCCTACCAAAACTAAATCCACTCCATATTGCACAAAAAGATTCCCTAAAGTTAATTGTTGATTGGCGGCAATGGTGGTGCCATCAGCCCAAGGCGCCGCTACCAAAGGATGGTGCATCATCACGATAATATTTTCTTCTTGAGCCGAGCTTAAAACATCAGTGAGCCAAGATAGAGTTGCGGCCGGCACAGTACCTTCTTGATTGTTGTTTTCCGGAGTAAAAAACCCGATAAAACGCGTGTTGCCATAAACAAAAGTAAATTCTGAATCGCCGTAAAAAGCGGAATAATAATCCTCTATGTTTTGACGCGCGTCATGATTGCCCGGTACCATAAAAGACGATCCCTCATAGGCATTATAAACTTCATCATACAGTTCATATTCATCTTGCTGTTCTTGTTTAGCATCGGCCTGACTACCGGCAGTGCCGCCGATAATATCTCCGGAAACCGTAGTAAAAGGCGTACGAATAGTTTGCAGTTCGTCCATAATGGTCACAAATACCTCGTTGGGCGTATCACTGCCGGGAGCGGTTTGCGTATCAGAAATAGCGGAAAACCAAAAATCATTGACATCAGGATTATAATCCCACGGAGAAACTGTTATGGTTTTTTCTTCATAACCCAATAATTTTACGGAAAAAATCAAATCCGAAAGAGAACGAGTGGCCGGCACAGAATTGCCTAAACTATCTTCGGCCTGATACCAAGCCGGATCGAGGTTTTCTACGGTAAAAGTGTACCATTGGTTAAAAACCGTGTCGTTTTTAACGGTAATGGTGCACAAAGGCGCGGTTAACCAAACCAAAGCTCCGGTCTCGGTTTGAGTGCGTGCAAAACAACCGCTATAATCATTGGTGACATTGATGGCCGCGTCAGCCGCTGAAACACTTCCCCAAAAAACCAAAGAAAACGATATACTAAAAATCAATAAATATTTTTTCATACATAATTGTATAATATTAGTCGGAGGGACGTTACAGTGGGTTATTATAACAAACTCAATCTCCTTGACAAGAAAAAGCCTGACCGTCAGTTTGACAAATAATACGGCCTTGCAAGTCAGTACGAAAAACATTCACACCCCTGTTTTTTAAACGAAGGAGCGGGGCCGCATGAGGATGGCCGAACTTATTTTGAAAACCTACGGAAATTAACGCAATGGCAGGAGTAAGGGTTTGTAAAAATTTACTGCCGGTGCTGGTTCTACTGCCGTGATGCCCAACTTTTAATATATCCACGTGTTTTAACAAACCGGCTTTTAACAGTTCGTCTTCAATGCCTAAAGGCGCATCACCCATAAAAAGAGCGGAAAAACCTTGATAAGACAAAACACAAACTACAGAATTATCATTAGTGTCCTTATGCAAATTAGGCGGATTAGGATTGAGAAAATCCAATGTTATCCCCTGTTCTAGTTCCAGATGCCAGCCACGATAAGCCGGCCACACCTCAACCCCTTGCTCGCGCCACGCTGATAGAGCCTGGGTAAACGCGGTATCTTTTTTATCACCG
>MHKJ01000027.1:12610-12718 GCA_001818355.1 Candidatus Kerfeldbacteria bacterium RIFOXYC2_FULL_38_9
AAAGTTTTTACGGAATAAGCTTCTGATAATTCTGCAAGACCGGCAATGTGATCGCTATCTCCGTGAGTGGCGATAACCAGTTCGATTTGATGATCATAAGGCGGCATT
>MHKJ01000028.1:0-122 GCA_001818355.1 Candidatus Kerfeldbacteria bacterium RIFOXYC2_FULL_38_9
TAAAGAATTGCCCAAGGCCGTGGGTGATGGCGCGCGTTGGAAAATTAAAATCACTTACCAAGAACAAGACGAACCGCGCGGTTTGGGGCATTTGTTAAAATTGGCCAAAGATTTTGTCGGTA
>MHKJ01000028.1:150-364 GCA_001818355.1 Candidatus Kerfeldbacteria bacterium RIFOXYC2_FULL_38_9
CAATATTTTTACCGGTGGTTTAAAAGAGCATTTGCAAGAATGGGAGAAAAAGAACAGTAATTTTCATTTGTGTTTGGTAAAAGTTAAAGATCCGGAAGGTTTTGGCGTGGCCGTGGTGGAAAACGACAAAATAGTTAAAACCGTGGAAAAACCGCAGACTTTTATCAGTGATTTGGCTATTACCGGCATTCAATTTTATGATGCGCATATTTTT
>MHKJ01000028.1:442-565 GCA_001818355.1 Candidatus Kerfeldbacteria bacterium RIFOXYC2_FULL_38_9
CAGTGGTTATTGGATAATGGTTACACCGCCAGTTATTCCATTATTAACGGTTGGTGGAAAGATACGGGCAAACCTTATGATTTATTGGCCGGTAATCGTTTATTATTGCAGGGCAGAAAAAAT
>MHKJ01000028.1:686-5151 GCA_001818355.1 Candidatus Kerfeldbacteria bacterium RIFOXYC2_FULL_38_9
ATTCCATTATTCGCGACAGTTATATTGGTCCTTATTCTGCTATTGGTAAAAATGTGGAAATTTATAATTCGGAAGTGGAAAACTCTATTATTATGGACGACGCCGACATCAGTTGTGAAAAAAGAATTGCCGACAGCATTATCGGGCACAATGCCACCATTGCCAGCGCTCATCTTACCAAACCGGCCGGACACAGGTTAATTATTGGAGAAAATTCACAAGTAGAATTGTAATTATGAATTTAATTGTTTGCGGAGAGTTAGCTTATGATCGTATCTTGAATTTCCCGGGCAGTTTTCAAGAGCATATTTTGCCGGATCAAATCCACAAATTAAGTGTCTCTTTTTTTATTGAGCGTCTGGAAGAGCGTTTTGGCGGCGGCGCCGGCAATATTGTTTATAATTTATTTTTGTTAGGAGAAGAAAAAAAATCTTTTATTGTCAGCAGTGCGGGTAAAGATTTTAATCCTTATGAACGCTATCTTGAAAAATTGGGTTTAGCCACAACTTATATCGCCCGGCAAGACCGGGTGAATACGGCAGGGGCATACATGATTACCGATCAGAATAACAATCAAATTGCCGGTTTTCATTTGGGCGCGGCCAGTTTTCCTTCCCAATTTTCTTTTGCCCAACTGCCATCTTTTAATCCTCAAGACACCATTTTTTTGTTTGCCCCCAGAAACAGCAAAGAAGATTTACAGCGCTATCAAAAAGAATGTCAACAACAAGGCGTGCGTTATTTGGTTGATCCGGGACAAACTTTGCCTATTTTTAAAAAAGAGGAACTGCTGGCTTATTTGCAAGGCGCCAGCATGTTGATTGTTAATGATTATGAATTGCAATTAGTTTTAGATAAAACCAAACTTGCGGAAAAAGAGCTGATCGCTATGACCAAAATTTTGATTATTACTTTAGGCAAAAAAGGTTCGACGATTAAAACCAAAGATGATATAATAAATATTCCGGCCTGTAAAGCTTGCGCAGTTAAAGATCCGACCGGCGCCGGAGATGCTTATCGCGCTGGCTTGTTGAAGGGCTTGTCTCAAAATCTGCCTTTAGAGCATTGTGGAAAAATCGCTTCTCTGGCCGCCACTTATGCCGTAGAGCACTATGGCACTCAAGAGCATAATTATACATTTGCGCAATTTTGCGAGCGTTATCAAGAAAATTTTTCAGAGCCTTGTCCGTTAATTCAAAATTAAAATTTAAAAATAAAAGATCATGGTTAAAAAGTACGACATTAAAGATTTGAAATTAGCTGACAAAGGCAAACAGCACGTTGAATGGGCGGAATCTCAAATGGACGTGTTAAGAGGCATTAGAGAGCGTTTTATTAAACAGCAACCCCTTAAAGGCGTGCGCATCGCCGCTTGTTTGCATGTTACTACCGAAACGGCTGTTTTAGCGCAAACTTTAAAAGCCGGAGGAGCCCAAGTAACCGTGGTTGCTTCCAATCCTTTAAGCACCCAGGATACTGCGGCCGCGGCTTTAGTGAAATATTACAAAATTCCTGTTTTTGCCAAAAAAGGAGAAGATCGAAAAACTTATTATCAGCACTTAAATTTAGCCTTAGATAAAAAACCGCAAATTACCATGGACGACGGCGCTGATTTAGTGTCTCTTTTACATGGTAAAAGAAAAGACATGGCTCAAAATGTTTGGGGTTCCACTGAGGAAACTACCACCGGGGTTATTCGTTTAAAAGCCATGGAAAAAGCGGGTAAATTACAATTTGGCGCGATTGCGGTTAATGATTCCAAAACCAAGCATATGTTTGATAACCGTTATGGCACGGGTCAATCTACGATTGACGGCATTTTAAGAGCCACGAATATTTTATTGGCCGGAAAAGTGGTGGTGGTTGCAGGTTATGGTTGGTGCGGCCGTGGTTTGGCTTATCGGGCGCGCGGCATGGGTTCACGCGTAGTCATTACCGAGGTTGATCCGCTAAGAGCCTTGGAGGCCACCATGGACGGTTTTACCGTTATGCCTATGGAAAAAGCCGTAGTGCACGCTGATGTGGTCGCCACTTTAACCGGTGATATTCACGTAGTTGATACTAAGCATTTCTTAAAAATGAAAGATGGCGCGATTGTTTGCAACTCCGGTCATTTTGACGTGGAGATCAATTTGGATTCTTTACGTAAAATATCCAAATCCAGAAAAGAGGTGCGGCCTTTTACGGTGCAGTATACTTTAAAATCCGGGAAACGCATTATGATTTTGGGTGAGGGACGGTTAATCAATCTGGCTTCGGCTGAAGGTCATCCGGCTTCGGTAATGGATATGAGCTTTGCCAACCAAGCTTTGGCCGCTGAATATATTGTGAAAAATCATCATACCATGGAAAAAAAAGTTTACAGTTTGCCCAAAAATACCGATGATTTGATTGCCAAGTTAAAATTAGCGGCCATGGAGCTGACTATCGACGAACTTTCCGCAGAGCAGAAAAAATATTTGACTTCTTGGGAAGTAGGCACTTAATTTAAAAACTCAACAGAAGAGATTGGGTAATTTAACAGATTTTAACATAATGTGCTATAATTTAGATTGTTAACAGATTAAATATTTAGTTTATGAAATTATTAGTTTGCGGTGGCGCCGGATTTATTGGCTCCAATTTTATCCATTATTTTTTATCAGCCCATCCTGATGATCAACTGGTTAATTTTGATAAATTAACTTATGCGGGTAATTTGGAAAATTTAAAAGAAGTGGCAGATAACAGCCGCTATGCTTTTGTGCAGGGCGACATTACCGATTTGGAACATTTAAAAAAAGTGATTACAGAACATCACATTACTCACTTAATAAATTTTGCCGCTGAAACGCACGTTGATCGCTCTATTCACGGCGGGGCCAAAGAATTTGTTTTAACTAACACTTTGGGGGTGCAAATGTTGCTTGATGCCGTACGCGCTACTGGTGTGGAAAAATTTGTCAATGTTTCCACTGATGAAGTTTACGGCGCTTTAACTTTAGATTCTTTGGAAAAATTTAATGAACATACGCCTATTATGCCCAATATGCCTTATGCCGCGGCTAAAGCAGGCGGGGATTTAATGTGTAATGCTTATTACAAATGTCATAAAGTTCCGGTTATTGTGACACATTGTTCCAACAATTACGGACCATATCAATTTCCGGAAAAAGTCATTCCGTTTTTTGTGTTTAAACTTTTAAAAGGCGAAAAAGTGCCTGTTTACGGTGATGGTTTAAACGTGCGTGATTGGATTCACGCTAAAGACCACAGTCGCGCTTTGGATCTGCTGTTACAACACGGCCTTCCCGGAGAGGTTTATAACATCGGGGTTGATAATGAACGCAGTAACATGGAAATTACTAAAATGATTTTGGAGATTATGGGTTTTGGGGAAGATCGCATTGAGTATGTTACTGATCGGCCCGGGCATGACCGGCGCTATGCCATTGATGCCAGTAAAATTTTAAAATTGGGCTGGAAGATAGAATATACCAAAGAAAAATTCCGCCAGGGTTTAACAGAAACCATTGAGTGGTATAAAAATAATGAAGTTTGGGTAAAAAATTTACTACAGAAAATAGAAAACGAAATGAACAGTTTTCAAAAAGACCTTAATCGTTCCCAGGCCACTATGCCTCCGGAAAACAAATAATATGAGTTTACAATTTAAAAAATTTGAAATTCCCAGCGTTACTTTGAGCAATAAGTATGTTATGTCTCCTTTGGAGCTTAAAGATTATATTCCTTTTGTTGTCAAAAGAGTATATTTTATTAGTGAAATAACGGGTAATACCGGCGCGCATTGTCATTTTAAAGAAGAGGAGTTTTTTGTTTTACAAAAAGGCACGGCCACGGCAGTCATTGATCGCGGTAAGGGCTTGGAAGAAATTTTTATGCAAGGGCCGGGGAGCGCAGTTTATGTTGGTAATTACGTTTGGCACCAGTTTAAAGATTTTTCGAGAGATGCCATACTCTTAGCCCTTTCTTCCACCAATTATCAGGCCGACCGCAGTGATTATTGTGAAGATTATAAAAAATATTTGAAAATTCGCGAAAAATAATTTTTAATTAAAAGTTTATGTTAAACTCACCAATTATTATTCTTGGCGGAAACGGCATGTTGGGTCAATATTTGGCGAAAACTTTAATTGATCTTAAGCCTTTGGTTTGGGATAGAAATCAACTGGATATTACCGATCCCATGGCTGTTGCCGAAAAACTGACAAATGTGCAACCACAAATAGTTATCAATGCCGCGGCTTATAATGATGTGGATAACGCTGAAACTGAAGAGGGATATAAATTAGCGTGCAGAATAAATGCGGAGGCGCCGCATTATTTGGCCGAGGTTTGCCAAAAAATTGACAGTGTTTTAGTGCATTACAGCACAGATTATGTTTTTGCCGGAACTGCGCGCACAGGATATAAAGAAACCGCCAAACCGCATCCCCAAAATAAATACGGAAAATCTAAATACTTG
>MHKJ01000028.1:5170-8808 GCA_001818355.1 Candidatus Kerfeldbacteria bacterium RIFOXYC2_FULL_38_9
AAAGCAAGGCCCAGGCTTATGTCATCAGAACCAGTCGCTTGTTTGGCAAGGCAGGCAAAGGAGAAAGGGCTAAAAAGAATTTTGTGGACAGTATGTTGGCATTAGCCAAAATCAACAAGTCCATTGAAGTGGTTGACGCGGAATATTCATCGCCCACTTATACTAAGGATTTAGCTGATACCACTCGGTTAATTTTGGAAAACAGATCAACTTATCAACCGGGTATTTATCATATTTCCAACAAAGGGGATTGCACTTGGTATGAGTTAGCGCAATATCTTTTTAACCAATTAGGCATTCAAACGGAATTAACGCCAATTAAAGCAGAGCTTTTTTCCAGACCGGCTGTCCGTCCGGAATTTTCTATGTTGTTAAACACCAAATTACCGCCCTTACGTTCTTGGCGTGAATCTTTAAAGGAATATTTAGCGGAAAAATAGAGAGCTATTTTTGATAAAGCTCCAAATCGTATTGGTTTTCTTGTACGGCAAAAAAGAGGTGATTGGGGATAGAGTCAAAAACAGTTAACTGAGAGGCTTGGGGCATAGTTGTCAGTTGCCAGGTTTGTTTGTGGTCTCTGCCGTCTAATTCTAAAGCGTAGATGCCGTTTTGGTTGCTAAAATAGATATAATCGCCCTGAAGATCCCAGACGGCGCTAATAAAAGGTGTGCTTTGACGAGTTAAAAGAGTAAAAGTATTTTCTTCTTGATCATAAACCCACAGTTCTGTTTTGGTGATATACAACAGGTATCTATTTTCGTTCCAAACGGCGTCGATTAAGCAATTATTGATAGTATTTTTTTGATCAAATTTATCTAAAGAATTTATTAAATAAGCGTTGCATTTTTTAGGATCAATTAAAAGCGCGGGGTGTCCGGGCAGATATTTTAAATCTTGGGGAGTATCAAAGCTGTTTTTTTGATAGTTATCATAATAATCAGCAGGTAAGGCTAAAAAATTTTCTCTTAACGATCGGTGGTCGGTTTTTTCAACCAATGCTGGGGTGGTGTCTTTTTCAAAAAGAATGACGTCAGGAAAAATAGTAGATTTGCCTTCGGGCAAAAAAATTTTTTTTTGCCAAGAGTGATAATTATCTTTTTTAATGCTAATATTGTAGGTGCCGGGATTGATATTATTTTTTAAAAACGGAGTGCCGGCTTCTTCATTTTGGTCTAAAAAAATTTGAGCATTTTTAGGAGTAGTTTCGATGGAAAGGGTAGCGGTGCTTTTTATTTTTTTAGTTTTAAGATCAAAAGTATAGCCGGCGGCATAACCGATAATTAAAACAGTTAAAGGTACAGCAGACAATAAAAAGACCCAAAACAAGATGGAGCGGCGACATTTTTTATTTGATTGACTTTGTATCGGCATTTTATTATACTATTACAGTCTTTATTAAAAATCAATGGAAAAATTTATTATCCGAGGCAAACAGCCTCTCAGTGGCGAAATTCCGGTTAACGGAGCTAAAAATCATGCTCTTAAAATCATTCCGGCCGCTCTTTTATCCACTCAAGAATCAGTTTTTCATTCTGTTCCTCAAGTAGAAGATGTGGATCGTCTTTTAGAAATTGTAGAAGATATCGGGGGTGTGGTCAAGAAAGAAGGTAATCATACCGTGCGTATTGTTCCTCCGGCAAAATTTAACGGAATTTTGCCTAAAAAATTAGTGCCGAAATTACGCGCTTCTATTCTGTTATTGGGCTCTCTTTTGGTGCGTTTCGGCAGAGTGGAAATGCCTCATCCCGGCGGTTGTAATTTAGGCCGTCGGCCCATTGATTTATTTATTGATGCTTTTAAGGCTTTGGGCGCGCAAGTGGAATCTTTGGCAGATGATGGTTATGTTTTTCAGGCTCCGCATGGTTTACAAGGCGCTCGTTATGTTTTTCCTTTAATTAGTGTGACCGGAACAGAAACTTTGATGATGGCCGCTACTTTAGCTCATGGCAAAACCGTGATTGTTAATGCCGCCGGTGAGCCGGAAATTTCCGCTTTAGCCGATTATCTTAATGCCTGTGGCGCGCGCATTACCGGAGCCGGAACTCATACCATTGAAATAGAAGGAGTGCAAGAATTACACGGAGGAGAGAGCACAATCATACCTGATCGCATTGAAAGCGGCTCTTTTGTGATTTTAGCCCTGGCTACCAACAGTCCCTTGACCATTACCCATTGTCGTCCGAAAGATTTGGAGGTTCCTTTGCGTATTTTAAAAAGTATTGGCGCGAATTTTGCCATTGCCAAAGATGCCATTAAAATTTATCCCATAACACAAAAATTAAAAGCCACTAATATTGTGACCCATGAATATCCGGGTTTTCCCACGGATTTACAAGCGCCGATGACTGTTTTGTTAACTCAGGCTCTGGGACAAAGTTTGGTGCGGGAGACTATTTACGAGGGTCGTTTGCTCTATACGGATGTTTTAAACGCGATGGGGGCTAATATTTCACTTTTGGATCCATATCGTGCTATGGTAACTGGCGGTACTTCCCTGCGAGGCAAAGAAGTGGCCAGTCCGGATATTAGAGCCGGTATTGCCCTGGTGATTGCGGGGCTGACGGCTCAAGGAACCACTACTATTCAAAATATTTATCAAATTGATCGAGGTTATGAACATATTGAAGAACGACTCCAACACATCGGAGCCAAAATCGAACGAGTTAACAATTGTTAAACAAGAAGAAAAAAAGCCACAGCATTCCCCCAAATCTTTTTTTATTATTGGTGGTTTGTTGATTTTTTTTGTGGGCTTGGGATTTGGCTTTCTTTTTGGTGTTTCCCAAAATTATCCAGCGGAAAAAATAGGTACAGATATTATTTTAAATCGCAATGAAGATCATACTTCCGCTGATGTGGATTTTAAACTTTTTTGGGAGGCTTGGGATTATCTAAGAACAAATTACGTTGATCAACCGGTTAATGAGCAGGATTTATTATACGGAGCGATTTCCGGCCTTGTTTCCAGTTTACCCGACCATTATTCCACTTTTTTTAATCCGGCAGAATCGAAAGAGTTTTTAGAAGAAATAAACGGTAATTTTGAGGGTATTGGAGCGGAAATAGGCATTAGAAAAGATTTGCTCACCGTTATTGCTCCTTTGGCCGGTTCGCCTGCGGAAAAAGCCGGTTTATTAGCCGGAGACAATATTTTAGCCATTGATGATCTGGACACTTCTGCCATGTCTCTTTATGAGGCCGTGCAAAAAATTCGCGGCGATAAAGACACAGAGGTAAAGTTAACCATTTTACGAGAAGGCGCCAAAGAAGCCTTTGATTTATCGATTAAACGCGAAGTGATCAAAATAGAGAGCGTTAAATCTAAAGTAGTGAATTTATCAGATAAAAATATAGCGATTATCACTATTACCAATTTTAACAGTGATACCACGCAAAAATTTCAAGAAGCAGTTAACAGTCTTCTATTAGAAGAGCCCCAGGGTATTATTCTTGATTTGCGCAATAATCCCGGTGGTTTTTTACTTTCAGCTATTGATATTGCCTCTAAGTTTATTCCCGAAGGAAAAGTAGTGGTATGGCGTCAGGACAGCACCAATGAAGATCAGGCTTTATTGGCTAGCGGCGCTTCTCCTTTGACAGCTTTACCGGTAGTGGTTTTGCTTGACAAAGGTTCGGCT
>MHKJ01000029.1:0-6741 GCA_001818355.1 Candidatus Kerfeldbacteria bacterium RIFOXYC2_FULL_38_9
CCGATGACTTTAATTTTGGCAAACGTTTCAATGTCTGGTTTGACTTCCATATTTTTTTTCATTAAGTGTTAGAGTAAAAAATTTATACAATATTTATTAAAATTTATCAATATTAAAAATACTATAACATAGTGAAAAAAAATGCAAGGCTTATTGTATAAATTTTTTATGCAACCTAAGGCATTAAAGATTTGAACCATTTTCCCATTTTGCCAGTAACACCGGCCACTGAAGACAAATTTCTTAAGCTATGGCGATTGGATCCGTGTGTTGAACCTTGCCCCCACTGGACTAAACCGACCGCTGTGGAAAATTGCGGATCTTGAATTTTATCAATAGCGGTTTGAATGTTAATGGGTGTGCCAATAGAAGCATTAGTTCTAAAATGAGTTTTAGCCATTTCAATTAAACCGTGCAATTTTGCCCCTCCTCCGGTAAAAACTATGCCTGATGGTAATTTGCTGTCTCGGTTAATGCTTTTCAGTTCTTTTTTAAGCATTTCAAAAATTTCTTCCAAACGCGCCTCGATAATTTCAGCCACTTCTTTTCTGGAAACCCGTACTAATTCTTTTTCGTCAATTTGGGACAAATCAATTTCGTCTCTTTTGGGAACTTCGGCGCTTAAAGCCGTCCCAAAATCAATTTTTACTTGTTCAGCCACGTCCACGCTAGTACGCAAACCAATGGCGATATCATTAGTGATGTGTCCGGCGCCAACAGGTAAAATTTTAGTATGCAAAACATCTCCTTCTTCAAAAACCATCAAACCCGTGGTGGCTCCGCCTAAATTTACGACCGCCACTCCTAAATCTTTCTGGCGATTAGTTAAAACACTTTCGGAAGCGGCTAAAACTTCTACTACCAAATCGTCGATATCTACACCGGTGCGATAAACGGTTTTGGTAATATTTTTCACATGGGAAGTCATGCCTAAAATAATTTGCGCATCAGCTTCCAGTTTAATGCCGGTCATGCCCACCGGGTCTTTAATGCCGCTTTGCTCATCAACAGAAAAACTGCGAGGGATAACATGAAGAATTTCATAATTAGGAGGGGTAGCTACACTTTGTGCGGCTGAAATAACTCGCTCCACATCGTCTTCTCCCACCTCTCCGTTAGCTTTAGAAACCGCTACTACTCCGTGGCTTTCTTGAGCCACCACATGAGCTCCGTTAATACTCACTAAAGCATGTTCAATAGGCGCGCCAGTCATACGTTCGCATTTTTCCAAAGCGCTGGAAATGGAAGATACCGCATCTTCAATACTGATAATTGATCCTTTGCTAATTCCCTCCGAAGGAGCGGAGGCGGCGCCAATAATCTGCATAATGTTATTGCCGTCTTTACCTGGTTTTAACTGACCGCAAACCACGCGAATGGAAGTTGATCCAATGTCTATTGCGCTAATAATTTCATCTCGAGCCATAATGTAGACTTAATAAAACTAAAAAAATTATAACACACTTACCGAAACTATTCAATAAAATAAGGATAAAAAATAATCAGTCCCACCACCAAGGCTCCAAAAGCGGCCAAAAATACAGCCGCGGCCATCATATCTTTAATAATTTTAGCCTGATCTAATAATCTCGGCTTTAAAATATCAATAAAGCGTTCAAAAATCGTATTAACCAATTCTAACACCAACACTGCCACAATCACAAAAATTAAAGCTACCGCCTCCCAGGCTCGTACTTTTAAAATGAACATTAAAATCACAACTCCTGAAGTAATAACCAGTTGTATACGAAAATTTTGTTCATTTTTAAAAGCATAACGCACACCTTTAACCGCGTAATTAAAACTTTTTTTTAAAATTCTAAGGTTAAACCACATAATTGTAAAATTTTAATTTCTTTTTTTTGCATATTCTGAGCCGCCTGGTAAGAGCGTTCATGATCATAGCCCATAATATGCAGTATACCATGAATAAGCAAAAAAGCGGCTTCGGTGCGCACCGCGTGATGATGGGCTTTGGCCTGTTGACGAATAAAATCCGCGGACAAAATTATCTCTCCTGCGTGATGCTGATATTTAAAAGACAAAACATCGGTAGCTTGCGCTTTTTGACGATATTGTCGATTGATATTTTTCATGATAGGACTTGAAACCACTGCCACAGAAAATACAAAATCCTGAGGAATATGCACTACCTTTGCTGTGGCTTGGAAAATTTGGTTTACAAAAACTTTTGATAAAGCTCTAAAAGGAACGGTGAGGCGCAACTCGGCTTGCATAACTTGGCTTAAGAATTGGTTTTATTCGTATCGGTGGTTTTTTTCTTAGGCGGAGTATAAATAAAACTGTTCACCATCATTGTAAAAGTAGTACGAAAATGCGCTTGTTTACTGTTACCGATATTATAAATCAAACCGATAATATAATGCTCGTCTGCCAAATAATAAGTAAAACCATCGGCGCTGACAATGCCGTTCAATCCGCCAACAGTAACTTTATCAACGTCCGCGACCTGTAAATCTTGATATTGAGACGCGTACCATTCAGCCGCGCTTTGGTTTTTGGCATTGTCTTGTATCATCACCTCCACAAATTCCGTATCTACCCGATCGGGCGTAAAAATGATTTCTCTTTTCGCGTCGTCCAGTGGCTCCACCAGCCATTCTGCCGGATAATAAATAGACCAACCGAAATCTTTGTTTTTTTCTTCAATCACCAAACCGCTTTTCAATAAAGTCTGTTTGGCCTTTAAAGGAGAATATAAACTTTTTACTTCCCCACCATCAAGATAACCGTCTTGATCTGTATCCGGCAAGGTGTCTTTGGTGGTAAAAACATGATTTTCTTCTTCATCGGTTAAACGATCGCCGTCGCTATCGGCAGTGTCAGGAATGGCAGAATTATCTACCGGAACGGTTAAAGAAATATTGGCATTATTGGTCGCAAACAATTCCTCGTTAATATTTTCCGCCAATTCTCCGTTAACTTCCGGCACATTGGAATTTAAAGGCGCATTAGTAACCGCGGAGTCGTTATTGGCACTAGCGGTATTATTTGTATTATTCACGGCGTTGTTATTGTTGGTAACCGGAACGACAGCGTTATTGACAGTGGTATTATTGGTTGCTGTCTCTTTGACAACACTGCTTTGTTGAAAAATATAAACCAAAGCCGCGGCCAACACCAACAGCAGTATAGCCACACTGATAATTAAAATTATCCAAACGGTTTTTTTCTTTTGCGGATTTTTTGAAAAATTAGAATTTCCCGTTCCTTGAGGTAAAAACTTTTTAGGAATAGTATAGATGCTTTCTACGACCTCACTTTTGGGGACAGGGTTGTTGTTGGTTTGGTTAAAAACATTGGGATTGGTATTGACATCAATGTTTATTTTTGGTTGTTGCGGAGAATTATTCATAAAATTCTATTGATTCTTATTTTTTGAATTAAAATCATCAATGCTATTTTTCACATCCAGTAATTTTCCTTTGCCATTAGGGTTATAAAAATTACGCACCTCATCGCCATCGGAGTAACCATCGTGGTCTGTATCTGAGTCATTAGGATCGGTTTGATAAACCCGCACTTCTAATCGATCGGATAATAAATCGTTGTCCGAGTCGATATTCTTGGCATTGGTACCCAAATCAGCTTCTTCAGTATCTGCCAGTCCGTCGGAATCAGAATCAATTTGACCGCTACTGACGTTGTTATTGTTTTGATTGGTAGTATCTTGTTCGTTAATCGGCACCACTTGATTTAACACTTCTAAAGATTCTTGCTCTGTCACTTTTTCCGAGCGTGGCCAAAGCGCATAAACAATAATTCCTATCACTAGCAAAGAAATAAAACCCGTTAAAAAAATCAAATTGCGTTTTTGCCACCATTGATTTTTTCGCCGGCCGAGGTCTTCTGTTTCTGTCTGAGACACATCCTCTTTTCTTTGATCTAAATCTGCAAAAATATCCTCGGTTACTTCTGGATTATTTATTGTTTGATCATTTTTATCTTTTTGATCCATAAAAACTAAAATTAAGGAGCGACTACTTCCCAAGACTCTCCGCTAATTCCCACCGAACCATAATTATAACACTCGCATTGCGCATTAGGAATACCATCGCAAGCATCCATTAAATCTTGATCAATAGTGCTGTAATTATCTGTAGCCGTGCTTAAATATTCCATGCGAGCAAACAAATAGCCTTTTTGCGCATGATCTATATCAGTTGGATCTACTTTCCACAGATAAGTGAAAGATTCTTTAGGGCAATAAAAAGTTTTATTAACATCATCCCAACAAGTGCCGGCTTCATCAAAATAAACACCTTCTGCCGGAATATTTTCACAATCTTTTATGTTATTATTCTCGCCCGTATAGATCCAAGGAGTAAGGCCGGCGTCCCAAGGAGTGGCCAAATCAGCATCAGTGGCATAGAAAATGTTATAAACATCTTCCGGGATAGACTGTTTTAACACATTACCCAAAGCGCCCTGCCAAGATGGCCACACGCTGGTAGTTAAAGCCTCGGCATAAGAACCAAACGCCTGACTTTTCGGTTTGGGATATTTTAAATGCTCATCATAATAATCATCAATCAATCTTTGCAGAGTGCCCATGTCGTTAATTCTTTTGGTATCTCTGACTAATTTTTGTTTATCCGAAGCCTCACATTGAGAATAGTCAAGGCCGTTGATATTAAACAATAAATTATCTAAAACTTGAGTTTTAATTTGTTCGATGGTTTTTTCGTCGTTAAAGGTAAACAAATAAATATTGTCGTATAAAGATGTGCCGATAATATTGCTGGCGGCTACGTAATAAGAAGAACCGTCTTGCACAGCTTCATATCCGTCCAGCTGGATAGACTGCGGCGAGCCGGGATTGGGAACATTGTATTTGTACCACATAGCCGGACTAAGGTGTTTTTTATTCTCAAAAACCCGAATGCCAAAAGCCTGTTCTTTGTTGTCTTGGTTAATAAATAAATATTGACGAAAAAATTTATCATTAGCACCACCGGCAACAATAGTGGGCTTATCGTCTATACCCAAACGCGGCAAAGTATCTCCGGTACAGTAAATTAACCTAAAATTTTGCCTAGTATTATCACCGGAATTTGTATCTTTATATTCCCAAACTTGATCTGACGGACAGAAAAAAGTGGAAATAGTCGCCTTGCCTTGATTTTCCGCTGAAATATCCGAGGCCTGCCAATTAGAACCAGACAAAGGCGTAGCAGTGACAGTAATAGAAGTATTCTTGCCGTTTTCTGAACCGCTGGTAATAATTTGTTCGTCGGCACTGGCATCGGATTGAACATTGCCCTCAGCATCAACGCTCGCAGTTGTTGTGGGTAATTCCACCCAAGCCGCATTATCACATCGCTCCTCATCATAATAAGGGCTCCAAACAAACTGCCAACCCATATCCGCAGTCGGTTCCAACAGTTGATCATCGGCAGATAACATAGAAGCAATAAAGGCGGTGCTGGTGTTAGGCGCATAAAAAGTATAATCGGATGCTCCGGTTTCCTTGCTGGTTAAAGCGATTTTGGCAGGCTTGCATTGACTGCCGGCAGTGGTAAAGAAAATAGTTTTGGCACCGGTTTTTATTGCCAAACCGGAAGCCAGAGCCACTAAACCGCTTTCGTCTGCGGGATTACTTTGGATTTCCAGGCTATATTCGGTATTAACCTGCCAACCGGCTTGCGGTTGAATGATTAAAATTTCCGCTTGATTGCTATCTGGCGTAACTGTTACCGGCACCTCAGTTGGGGTAACAATATCTCCCGTATCATTAAAGTTAATTTTTTTAATTTTGATGGCTGAATACTGCGCCATAGGTTCACTAAATTCAACTTGCACTTTTCTGTTAGGACAAACGGCGGTTTCTCCGTCTTGAATACTCATAGCCACTATGGTTGGTCTTTCGGTGCAACAATTTTCTCCCAGATCATTATTATAATAACAACCCTGCTGATTACCACAGGTACTTTCGGCTGTACCTATTGTACAACCGCCGCAAGCATTTTGCGTACAATAGCCATCAACGCAATAAGAACCTTGAGCGCAATCAGTAACACTGCCGCATTCTATGCCAAAGGCCAAAGCATTGCTTTTACATTGCTCGGTGCCGGTTTTAACATAAGAAATACCGCTTGCCTTAATACCTGCCGGCACCCTGCCTTCGGTTTTGGTGTCGCTGTTATATTGATAATCATCAGCTATTACTTCTCCACTTAAAGAATTAGAGAAAAAATTATTCTGTTTTTCACTGTTAAAACGTCCTCCGTAAAAGGCGACCTTGGTTCCCTGAATGCTACCATCATCAGCGGCGTTTTGCCCACTGCCCGGATACAAATCACATAACAAAGGAACACCGGTACTGGCTGGCACATTGGCGCCATTGGCACATTGAGCGGTAACGGTAAAATTCACATCGTTGTCTGCGGTTGTTTGGGAAGCGGCAGTATGCACAGCTATGGCTACAGTTTGGTTCAAGCTTAGATCTTTGGGCACTTCAGCGATAATTTGATTATTAGACCAGCCACTTTCACAAGCTAAATTGGCTTTTTGATCGCCAAAAGTAACCGCGCTCGTATCACTGTTGTAAGAACCAAAATAACAACCCATTACCGTTACCGGCGAAAGTTGAGGGCCGGAGTTGTAAAAAAGATCGTTAATCACCGGGCTACAAACGTTATTAGTGCATATACTACCAGGACAAGTATTGTCTGCGGTACAATCCAAGTCCGTATCACAGGTATTGCATAAATTCGCGGC
>MHKJ01000029.1:6801-8610 GCA_001818355.1 Candidatus Kerfeldbacteria bacterium RIFOXYC2_FULL_38_9
AATGGTAATATCCAACGGATTGGAACAGCTCTGAGGATTTTGACATTGATCGTCACTGCCGGATAAAATTGCTTTAAAGCCTTCGCCGGGGTGAGCGGGATCTCCTTCTATGGCGCGGCCGCTTAAAGCTCCGGCAGGCACCGTGGTCATAATCCGAGAAGGTTCCCAAGTGGTCTCATTGCTGTTTGCCGGAATACGTTTGGTTTCTCCTAAAAAGCTGGCCTCTCCTTTTTCACTGCCTAAATTTTGTCCTTGCGCCACCACCTGTTGTCCTTCTGAGGTGAAGTTAGGCTTTAAAGAACATAAACCAGGATAAATGGCATCGTTTACTTTAAATGTACCAAAAGCAGAAGTATCTGCGCTGTCTCCGTATTGAGTCTCCACTTGCAACACATATTCCAAACCTTTTTGCAATTCAACCGGCGCTTCAGCGATAATTTGCGTATCTTGCCAGGTGTTTTCACATTCAGTGGAATTGGGCCAAGCAGTAGGTGTGCTTTGTTCATTTTGGTTCCAATAAACATTGCCTTTATAAGCCCCGAACATACAGCCGGTAATAGTGGTCCAAGTACCGGGTTTAGCTTCTGTTGTTTCGCTGGGTGCAGTAGCTTGCGTACCGTCTTTTGGTTTGAAAGATTTAATAATGGGCGTACAACGATTAGTCTTTAAATTACAAGTGGATTTTTGGCCATAACTGTTGGCACAGCTGGCACAATCACTGTCATTGGTACAAAAAGCAAAATCAACCCCGAATTTAGCCTCATCGGTAACACTGAATTGAGCAATGTCCGCGTGGACTTTGGTATTGCCCGTGTTTTCCGCTTGATCTCCTACGGCATAAACATTTTGAGCGCTGTCGTTTTGAGGCTCGTTGCCAAATTTACCGATTAAAGCATCGTCCACTTTCCAATTCCAAGCATAAACCGTACTATCTAATAAGTGACAAGCGGCATCATAAGGGCTGGCGCTGTAATTTTGGTGAGCAATTTCTGAGCCTGCCATAAAACTGTTCAAAGGAACCGGGTCAGACGGCGCGACATCAATGCTGTCCACCTGACACAGTTGATCGGTATTATCGGTTTTAAAACGCATTATATAAGAACTGGCCATAGGCGTGCCTTGCGGATCATTTTGAACGCCCGTAATCATTAGTTGATACCAAGTATTCGGCTGCAAATTACCGGAAGTATCTCCGTCAGCTGTGCCGTCTTGATTTTCGTCCACCAAAGTTTTGTTGATATTATATTTAAAACCATAATAAGTTTCTTGGTTATAAGTATAAGACCAATGATAATCTTCAAAATAACCGCCCACCAGTAAAGGCGAATAACTGCTGTTAAAATCACCGTCGGCATTGTATTGCTGTAAAATAACCGTGTCTTTGTTTAAAGTATCGGCCTTAATGGGTTGATCAAATAAAATACCGATAGTGGAATTTAAACAAGCGGAGGTGTCAAAAGGCTGTGGATTAGGCACAGGATAAACGCCGCTGGTTTGGGAACAGCTGTTAATTTCTACGACTTGCGGTCCGGTTTTGCACGGATTACTGTATTCCCGGCCATTGCTATATAAACCGCTTTCTCCATCATAAACCGTTACCCAGTAATCTCCTTGAGGCATGTTGGCATCTGTATTCCCGGCAACACTAATATCTGACCAACTGGAAACTTGTCCTAAATATTCCGTTTGGTCGGTTTTGTAAGCATAAACCGCTTGACTGCCGTCGGCGTTGGTATCGCCAAAGCCTTCGCCCACCAACTGGAAAGAATGGGCGCCCGCAGAGTCATCACAACTGGGGATGACTTCACA
>MHKJ01000029.1:8687-9747 GCA_001818355.1 Candidatus Kerfeldbacteria bacterium RIFOXYC2_FULL_38_9
CGCACCACATCAGAAAAAGTAAATTTTTGTAAATCAGAATAGTGCGCGCCATCTGCAGATAAAACTTGCACATAAGCCACATCTCCTATTTGCCATACTCCGGAAGTACCACTGGCGTTAGTATAAGTTTGGGGAATAATCGCCACTATTTCTTTATTAGTCCAAACATTACCGCAATTGGGCAATTCTAAAGTAGAAGATCTGATGCCATCGGCTGAACGCATTAAAACCGTACCACGACTTTTGCCGTAATTATCGCCGCTAATGGTGACATACTGCCCGATCGATCCGTCGCTGGGACTGAGGTTGTTAATATAAGGACTTTGCACATCTATGGTTTGCGCCGCCGGTTCGCTGGTTTCACCGGCTACCGTAACTTTAATATTAGAATCATTGGCACCCACCGGAGTTTTCATTAAAATGGTGTCCATGGTCTGCAAGTTATCATCAATACAAGCCGAGCCTTTGGCTGTATTGGTTTCTACATTGCCTAAGTGATTGGCGTCAAAACAAGTGTTAAAACTGCCGGAAGCCCAAACCGTACTTCCCTGGAACTGCACTTCAGGATGAGGACCGAGATATTTACCGCTTATTTTCAAAGTAGGATTTTTACCTTCTTCTCCATAATAATCAAAAGTAGGATCAATATTTTCCACTATTGGCGTACAAGAGGCATTCTCTCCGGTTTCCCAAGTAATCGGTTGTTCAGTTTCCAAACTGACTGCACTGTAAAAATTATCCAAGGTTGAACCCTCAGCGGTTTGGTTGGCGTTACCGTCTAAAGGATTGCCGCATAAATCCGTAAGGGCGTTTTTAAAATCATCATTGGCGTCCCCGCCAAACAACCGCGTGCTATATAAGGAATAAGATTTTAACTCTTGCGCCGGTCGAGCTTGGGCATAAGTAAAATCACCGCCAAAACTCCAGTTGTTAAGTCCTATCACCTCATTCCAATCTGCTTTCAAAGGAGCGGCGGCAGTGCCGGCTGAGTCCAAAACAAAAGACACTTGATCATTAAAAGAAGTGTTTAACATCGGCTCGGAAAAATCAAAATTTACCG
>MHKJ01000029.1:9855-16852 GCA_001818355.1 Candidatus Kerfeldbacteria bacterium RIFOXYC2_FULL_38_9
ACAAACGTCTTTTTGACTGTTGGCGGGAAAAGGAGAATTGCCATTTTGCACCACTGTCGGCGAAATTTCGTCTTTTTCACTGCCGGTGGTAAAACGCCAAACATAAGAAGCTCCCATGGCCACTTGATCATAAACTCCATCATTGGTGGTATCAGCGCTGATTACTCCATCTTTGTTGCCAACAACAGTGGCTTCGTATTCGGTTTGTTTTTCCAGATCGTTTTCCGGCATTAAAGAAAAATTATCGGAAAATTCACCAGGACCAAAACCGATAACGCCCGCCACATTATCGCCAACGCAAACGCTGTTTTGACAAATGCTAGAACCGCACTCTTTATTCTCATTACAGCTTTCGGTGTCAAAACGTCCGCCGTAAATTCGTAAATAAAAATTCTTAGCCACCACTGTTTCTTTATCTACGGCTTTGCTCATGCGGACAGCAATGGCGCACAAAGAAGTGTCAATAGCGTCCGCTTCCGGCACTGTAGACAAAACATAAAAATCCGAACCGCTCGGAGGAAAAGATCCGCCGCCGCCTGAGGCATTACCGGAATTGCCGTTTTGATCAGTGGTTTCCGCCAATAAACTAAAAATATATAAAACAATCGCCCATGAAGCAAAAATAATCACTAACCCGATTAAAGCGTTTTTTAAAATTTTCTTGGCCTTGGCGATTTTTTCATCATTACCGCCCGAAGTCATCCAGACAAAACCGCCAATTAAAATTAACACGACCGCAATTAAAGACAACAATCCCAAAAAAATGTTAATAAACAACTGCACGGTGTCTAGTAAATTTTGCTTGCCTAAAGCGATTTCTTGATAATTAGTATTGATTTGCGCAAAAACGGCAGGAGCAAAAAAGAGCCCCATACCTACTAATATGATGACCCCCAGAAAAAATAATAATTTTTTATTTTGACTTTTCACTTTTTTGATGATTTTTATTTGGCTAAGCATTGTTGAACAATTTGCTTTACTCTGTTGCCGTCTGCCCGGCCTTGCATTTTTTTCATCACCGCGCCCATGACGGCTCCGAAATTTTCTTTACCTATTTGTAAAATTATTTCCTCTGTTGCTTTTTGAATTATTTCATCACTAATTTCCGCCGGTAAATATTCTTGAATAATTTTTGCTTCTCTTTTTTCTTTATCGGCCAAATCTTGACGCTTGGCCTGAGCAAAAACCTCGGCGGATTCCAGCCGTTTTTTCTTTTCTTTTTTTAACACCGCTAAAACCACCTCGTCTGCTAACTCGGTTTGATTGGTTTTTTCTTTGGCGGTAATCAAAAGCGAAGCCTTAAGCATGCGCAAAACCGAAAGCCTTTCCTGCTCTTTATTTTTTAAAGCGGAAATTAGATCGGCGGCAATACGTTGAACAAGAGTCATAAAAAATAAATAATAAAATATTAACTATTTTTCTTTTTTGCGCGACTGATATGCCGGCTGAACTTTGATTTTTCCGGTTTTAACACCCAAAGCGTATTTTTCCCGCGCTTTTCTGGTTAAAGCGGCTTTTTTACGACGCGCGCCACGGTTTAATTTTTGTTTACCGCGGGCTTTTACGGATTTGAAAACAACAATGGCTTTGCGCTGAAATCTGCGCATCATCGCTTCGTTTGGTTCGCTAAAAGAACCGTCTTCTCGTTTTTTCTTTTTTACTTCTACCACTTTAAGTCACCTGCTCTTTCTAGTTTTAATTTTTTTTAGGAATTTAGGCAAAATTAACCACCTAAACTACTATGAGCATAACATTATTGGCTTTTTCCGTCAAACCAAAAAACAAGCCCTAAAAACACTTTTAAACCACAGCCTTTACTCTTTGCCCGCCTAAAATATGCAAATGGAAATGATCTATAATTTGGCCACCGTGATCGCCGGTGTTGATAACTATTTTATAACCGGTATCGGCAATATTTAACTTTTTGGCAATTTCCGCCGCTTTTAACATTAAACGGCCAAGCAACTCTGTGTGCGTCTGAGTAAAATCGTTCAAATTTTTTATCGGATCTTTGGGAAGCAACAAAATATGAACCGGCGCTTTGGGGTTGATATCTTTAATGGCAATCATTTCCTCATCTTCATAAACAATATCAGCGGTCGCTTCTCTGTTGATAATTTTAGTAAAAATGCTTTCCGAGGAAGAATTGTCCATAAAATTTTTATTATTTTTTCAAATATCTTTTAAGCGTGGCCATTAGTTTGGTTTGCATTACCGATTCTTGAGAGCCGTTTTCCATATCTCGCACAATAATAGTTTTATCAATCATTTCTTTCTGGCCTAAAATTAAAGTAATTTTTACCGTGGATTTATTGGCTAAAGATAATTGATCAGCCAAACCGTTTTTACTGACGTTGGAAATAACCGGAATGCCTTCGGCTCTTAGCTCTTCCAAAAGTTGCAAAGAGTGCTTGCGAGCAGTTTCTCCGATTTGCGCTAAAAACACCTCTGGTGCTATCACCGCGCCCGGAGTAATGCCCGCCTCTTTCATGGCCAAGACTACTCTTTCCAAACCAAAGCCCATGCCCGCGCCCGTGGTTTCTTCAGTGCCGCCCAAATCGTGAACCAAATTATGATAATGTCCGCCGCTGACCAAGCTCATCGGATCTAATTCTTCCGCGTCTTTGCGTAAAATCAATTCAAATAAAGTGTGGGAATAATAACCAAAACTTTTCACTAAAAACGGATCAAGGTGATACACAATATCACCGGCATCCAAATATTCCAAAGTTCTCATAAAATGATCTCGGGATTCATCGCTTAAAAAATCTACCAGTTGCGGCGCTTGTTTTAAGATTTCTTTAGTATTCACATCTTTAGAAGCTAAAATACGCAAAGGATCTTTGGTGTACAGTTCTTGGCTTAAGGCGTCAATATTTTTGCGATGCGGCCGTAAATAATCTTTCAAAGCGTTGATGTATTCTTTACGATCTTCCGCCATGCCGATAGAATTAACTTTAACCATAACTTCTAAACCCAAATCGGTAAGCAAATGATAAGCTAAAGAAATAAGCTCAGCTTCAATGGCCGGATGAGGCGAACCGATAATTTCCCAATCAATTTGGTTAAACTGGCGATAACGGCCGGCTTGAGATGGCTCGTTGCGATAAAGCGGTCCGTTAGTCCAAAATTTTAGCGGCTGAGGCAGGTTAATCATGCCGTGTTCGATGTAAGCGCGTACTATGCCTGCTGTAAATTCCGGACGCAGAGCTAATTTTTCCTCTTGTTTGGTTTTCCAAGAAAACAACTCTTCCTTGGTGATTAAAGGACAATCTTTGCCCAAAGCTCTTACATAAAGCTGTTCTTCTTCCACCATTGGCACTTCCAAACGCTGATAGCCGTAAGCGCGAGAAGTTTGGGTGGCCATTTCTAAAATATATTCCCAATAAGTTTGTTCTTGAGCCAAAACATCTTTCATGCCTGGTAATAAAACCGGGCGGTGCTTTCTTTTGGGTAGACGTTTTTTATTATTGACTTCCGGAATATTTTTTTTCATTTTTTTAAAACTGGACATAAATTATAGATTATAGTTGATACTCGAAAATTTAACAGCCCTATTAAACGGCCAAGCGCGTAACCAAGCTTTACCAATTATTTCCTCACGCGTAATTGGTCCGATAATACGAGAATCCAAGCTGGCCGCTCGATTATCTCCAAAAACAAAATACTGATTACTGCCTAAAGTTGTTTTAATATTGCCCCAAGTTTCAACGTCGCTGGCCAAATAAGTTGACTCGTCAAGTTGTTTGCCATTGATATAAACATGACGATTTTTAACTTCCACGGTTTCTCCGGGCAGGCCAATTACTCTTTTAATGAAAAATTGAGAAAGATCCTGAGGATTGCGTAAAACCACCACTTCGCCGCGCACCGGATCATGCAAACGATAAGCCAGTTGATTGATAATTAAATATTCGTATTGTTTAAAATTAGGCTCCATAGAGGTGCCTTTGACATAAAAAGGCTGAATTAAAAAATAACGAATGGGAATAATAATCGCCAAAGAAATAATCACCACCTTGGCCACTTCCCAAATAAAATTCAAATACTTGTTTTTAAAAAACGGCGCTGGCGCTGGTTGATTTTTTTTATCCATGTAATCTTGTCTGTTTTATAAGTCTTATAAGTTAGAACTGTTTTAGTATAACACTAACTCCGTCAACAATCAACAGCGCTTTTTATAAAATTGACCAAATGAGTTGATTTCCCTATAATTAGCCTGCCCTTCAAAAAAATGGCAAAAACAGACAGTTATGAATAAACCACAAACGACAGAAAAGATACACCATCGTCATTTAATTAGCAAAATTATTTTTTTGCTTTTAGGTGTTATTGGTCTGTTTATTATTGGCGTAGGAGTCTATGCTTACTCCATTACCCAAAATCAAATTATTGATAAAAAAGATCAAGGCGGTTTAATCAATCAAGTACAACATTTAATAGGCAACACCGAACCCCTGAAGGGCGAAAATGAAGACCGCATCAACTTGTTATTATTGGGTATTGGCGGAGCCGGACACAGTGGCGGCGGGTTAACAGACACCGAACTGGTGATTTCCCTGAAGCCCTCCACTAACCAAATTTCCATCCTTTCTCTTCCGCGAGATTTGGTAGTCAGTTACCCTTCAAATTATGGCACTGCCTATCCTGAATATCGTAAAATCAATAATGCTTATGTAGAAGGAGGAACGGAGCTGGCTCTGGCCAAAGCCACCGAGGTAACCGGACTGGCTATGCATTATTACGTGCTGGTGGATTTTGAGGCGTTTCGTAAAATTATTGATGATTTGGGCGGAGTGGATGTTTACGTGGATAATGGTTTTACCGATTATCAATATCCTACTTATAATTTCGGCTGGCAAACTATTTCTTTTGCACCAGGCTGGCAGAAGCTGGACGGAGAAAGGGCTTTGCAATACGCTCGTTCTCGTCATGGCAACAATGGAGAGGGCGGTGATTTTGCGCGCGCCCGCCGCCAACAAAAAATCCTCTTGGCTTTAAAAACGGAATTTCTCAAATCTTCCAATCTTTTTAATCCCGCCACTCTTCCGAATATTTTGGGAGACTTGGGAGAACATGTAAAAACCAATGCGGAAATTTGGGAAATGACCAAGCTCTTACAAATGTTAAGTAAAATGGACACCAACAATATCATCAACCAAGTTATTGATAGCGGCGACAATGGCTTGATTCATTCAGAAATCGCTTCGCAAACCGGCGCTTATGTGCTTATTCCCAATAAAGGCCTGGGTGATTTTTCAGAAGTTAATGAGCTGGCTTTAAATATTTTTAGCGCCGCAAGCTCTACCGACACCGGTTTAGCGTCAGATACTAATAACAACAATGCTACAGACACAACTATCGTTAAAATGGAAGATGTGGTTAAGGAAAAAGCCAATATTGCCATGGAAAATGGCACTTGGACCACCGGTTTGGCCACCAAAAATGCGGAAGAGTTAAACGAACAAAATATCAACGTGGCTTATGTGGGAAATTCTCAAACCAAAAATCAAACAGAAACTGTTATTTATGACTTAAGTCATGGCAAAAATTCAGCCACCAAACAATTCTTAGAACAAAAATTTAACACCACTGTCAAATCAGCCACCTGGCCCAGCACAGACTCTGACGTACGCCTGGGGTCGGATTTGGATGAACAATTAGTAGATTTGACGCATTTGACCAAAGAAACTGATTTTATTATTTTGCTTGGAGCTAACGCTTTAAGTTCTACAACTCCTTTATGAAAAACAAAAAAAGACCGCGCGTCGTGCTCATAGGACGGATGAATGTGGGCAAATCCACCCTTTTTAATCGTTTAAGTGAAACCAACAGAGCAATTATTTCTTCTTTGGGCGGTACCACGCGTGACGTGAAAAACAGCGCGGTAAAATGGCGCGGGGTGGAATTCGATATTGTGGATAGCGGCGGCCTGGATGTCAAGGAAGCTGATGCTCCTTTGGAAAAAATGGTGGTGCAACAAACGGAAAGAGCTTTGCGAGAAAGCGAAATAGCGGTTTTTATGATCGACGGCCAAACCGGCGTTTTGCCGCAAGATAAAAAAATCTTAAAAAAAATAAAGACTTTTTATCATCAACCTATTTTTTTAGTAGTGAACAAAATTGATAAAACTAAAGACAAAACCAATCTGGATACGGAAATTTTTAAACTGAATATAGAGCCTATTTTTTACATTTCGGCGAAGAACGGCCGGGGTAGTGGCGATTTACTGGATGCTCTGTGGGAAGTGTTGGCTAAAAAAACCGTGGATATAACTCAACCTAATTATACGGCAATTGCCATTGTGGGTCGTCCGAACGTGGGTAAGTCTTCTTTATTAAACGGCATTTTAAACGAAGAGCGGGTGATAGTGGCGGATAGCGCTCATACCACCAGAGACAGCAACGACATTCCTTATACTTACCAAGATAAAAATTTTCTGCTGGTGGATACGGCCGGCATTCGTAAACAAGCGAACGTGGGCAAAAGATGGCCGGATCAGCGTCTGGGGGACATTGAGAAAAAAAGCGTACAAACCGCCATGCAGGCCATAGAACGCGCAGATGTGGTGGTGTTGGTTTTGGAAGCGCAAAAAAAAATCGGTGTACAAGACAAGAAAATTTCTCAACTCGCCGCAGAAGGCGGCAAGGGATTGCTGATTGTGGTAAACAAATGGGATTTAATTGAAGAAAAAACCCCCTCCACGATTAACGAATTCAGAGATTATTTTGATGGGGCTTTGCCGTTTTTGCGATGGGCGCCGATTATTTTTGTATCGGCCAAAGATAAACTGCGTTTGAAAGAAATTTTAAATTTAGTGGTGCGCATTACCGATAATTATCAAAGAAAAATAGATTTTGAAGATTTGAAGCCGATTTTAAAAAAAGTGGAATCTCATTATCGCCCCAAACAAAGTCGCACCCGCAAATATAAAAAAACCATCGTGCGTTTTAAAAGCCTGGTGCAAAGTTCTATTCGCCCGCCTCGTTTTATTTTG
>MHKJ01000029.1:16902-18539 GCA_001818355.1 Candidatus Kerfeldbacteria bacterium RIFOXYC2_FULL_38_9
AAGAGAACTGCGATCAGCTTTTGATTTTGAGGGTGTAAAAATTATCATTGAAGTAAAAAAATGAAACTGCTGGTAGGGCTGGGCAATCCCGGCAAAGAATATGAAAAAACCCGACACAATATGGGGTGGCGGGTACTTGATGCGCTTAAACTTGATTTTCATTTGGAAAAAAAATTCCAAGCGGAAATTTATGTAAAGACAGGTCGCGACCTGTCCCCTACTGATAAACCTTTTATTTTATGCAAACCCCAAACTTTTATGAACAATTCCGGCATGGCAGTGCGTGCAGTGGCCGACTATTATAAAATATCACCATCTGATATTATTGTTATTCATGACGACAAAGACTTGCCGTTGGGCACCATTCGTTTGCGGAAAAAAGGCTCTTCCGGCGGACACAACGGCGTGCAGTCTATTATCGACCACCTTGGCACATCCAGTTTTACTCGTTTAAAAATCGGCGTGGCTAATGAATTAACCGAAAAAAACGACACCACGCAATTCGTGCTGGATAAATTTTCCAAAGCAGAAGAAAAACTTTTACCAAAAATTATTCTTGGCGCCATAGAAAAACTTAATCTTCCTATTGTTTAAGATATTTGGTTATTTTTTCTCAATAATCTTGTTTACTATATTCTGTAAATATGTTGATAATTCTTTGGGTAAACTAGAAGATTGTTGAATATTTTGAAAAACTACTTCATCAACAAACAATACAGTCAAGCCTTCTCTTAAAGCAGTCAATTCTCTAATTTTATGCAAAGAACCACAAGACAAAACGACAAATAAATTTAATGCTTCTTTTTTTGTAATTCTACCTTCATCTATACTTCTTAATAAGATGTTAGTTAATTGTGGATCTGATAAATACAACGCTTTATACACATCTTTAATTGCTTCTTGTAATTTTATTGATTCTGGATCTTCTTCATTATTTGTATCTTCCGATCCTATCAAAATAAATCTGTATATATTTCTGTCGATCGTGGGTATTTCTTGTAAACTTAATTCTGACCAATCTTTTTGAGGTTCGTCTTTATAAATATTTAATAGCCCCTTTCTTAATTCTTTCATAATTATGCCGCTAAAGAATGAATTATTTTGTCTTCTTTTTTATCAAAACTAATTATTTTTTCCATATTTTTGTTAAAGTCTAATAACGCAATCTGAACGGCATGTATAATCATGCGTTCGCTTCCTCCCTGTAAATAGTAATAACCTTTTCTTTGGCTTCCTCTTTTATCAAAAACGGATTTCTCTGCCTCTTGCACATCACCAGATTCCAGTTCCATATTTTGCAATTTAGTTGTCCCTAACATGGCCAGGGCATTTGCTCTGTCTCCAGAAGTTTCTTTAGAGGGCTTCAAAAACAAATTACTTGTGGCTGTTAAAGCATTTACTAAGGAAGCATCCGCAGAAGCTGTTAACTTTTCTGGATCTATTTTTGTATCTTGTAAATATTCTTCAAGAGAAAGTCCTTGTCCTATATTGGCGACCACGCTCTTAAATCTACTATCGTTGTTTTCCCCGCCAAAATCTTCTGCATCAATCCATCGACCACTCTCATTAGTGTATCCACCAAGCTCATTTTCTAAAAAATAATTATTATGCTCAACAACAGCTTGTTTAACTCTATA
>MHKJ01000030.1:0-7982 GCA_001818355.1 Candidatus Kerfeldbacteria bacterium RIFOXYC2_FULL_38_9
CCCGCCGATGCATATCTGATGAGCAGGCAACCAAAAATACAGAATAGTTCTGCTAAACACTAATGATTCTACACGGCATACTTTATATGTTAAGTTATAAGATAAAATAAATATTTATTATATTTATGCTAATTTTAGGTAAATATTATAGATATGATGCATGATATATTTCTTATATTTGACAGTATTCTTATCTTAGTCTATGATATACATTGATTTTAAATAAGTTAAAAATCATATAAATAATTAACTCAACTAAGAATTAAAAATATGGAAAGTATAGAGAATCAGTTCATTGTCCCAGAAGACAAGTATACAGGTAATGTAAAGGGTCTTGCCATTAGAGCAATCAAATTTGGTCGTGTAACAGAAAGTGGAAAGATCGTTTTAGATGTGGATAATTTGTCAAAAGACGATGCGCTTCGGCTTTGTCTTGTGTTGAGATTTATCGCACATGAGTTTAAAGAAGAAATTGTTTCTGCTGTTCGGCCAGTTGAATTAACGGGTGTCTTAAATCAACGGATCGAAGCAATCGGAGCTGGATTGAGTAAATTATCAAAAAATGGATTTGCAAAAAAAATTGGAAGAGGACAATACATCATTCATCACTATAAAATTGATGAGTTTTTAACTGACTTGGAAGATCAACAATCACAATCTGGCCAAACAAAAAACTCTACCAAGAAAAGTGGTAACGGTCATTCCACAGTGAGTACGAAGCAATTGACAGGTGTAGGATTAGATATACAGATGCTTATTGATAATGGTTTTCTCGATAAACCAAGATTAATGAGTGATATCATTGATGAACTAAAAAAAGAATCACGCTATCATTCGGATAGGGTTGTTGATAAAACAGTTCGAGATAGCTTTGTTAAAAATCGAAGAAGCCTCAAAAGAATTGAAAATAATAATGGAGGCAAAGCAAGATGGGTGTATGTTGTTAGAAAATCACAGTAAATATATATGAGTGAAATTAACCTAAAGGCAGAACTGAATAGATTGCCAATAAAAAGAATGAATGGTCAACAGAAATTTATTGCAGTAGCTTGTATTATGATCAGCTCATCATTAGAGAAAGAAATTTCTGTTAAAGAAATTCAGAAAAATTGGAAAAAATCTTTGCTTGGCATTGGATACAGTTATACCTATTATGATCGATCGCAGACAGAAGATTGGGTCGTGCCAGTATCATCGGCAACTGGTATTTTTACCATTACCTCTGATGGTCTCCGGCAGTTCAAATCATTACAAGGCATTAAAGATGTAAATAACAAATATAGAAAGAATGGTTCATTAGTCATTTTCGACAAAAAAAGTACACACACTTTTGATAAATATGTCAGAGGTATCGTTGGGAATGCAAAAAAAGAGATATTGATTGCTGATTCTTGGGTAAATGAGTATACATTCGACAATATATTGGATTCGATCCCAGTGACTGTGAATATTAAATTAATTTATGCAAATCCAGTTGATAAATTTGATCAAAGAAAAAAACGATTTGAGTCTGAATATACAAAATTTTATTCAAAACAATATAAGTCGTTACATGATCGTTTTTTTATTGTTGATGGCCAAGGCTATATCAGTGGCCCATCGTTGAAAGATGCCGCTTTAAAAAGTCCAGCTATTTTAGTAGAGTTAGGCAAAAGCGAATCGTCTTTGTTAAGACTTTTTCATCAAGAATTGTGGAAAAAATAAAGTATGCCGTGTAGAATCATTAGTGTTTAGCAGAACTATTCTGTATTTTTGGTTGCCTGCTCATCAGATATGCATCGGCGGGCAAAAATTCCTTCCCCCTGACCCCCTTCCTTTTTGCCCGCCGCGTCCTATTCCGTTTCGCTCGAATTTTGTGTATAATAAGTTCGAATTTCGTCGTAAGTAGTCAGTTAAAAATAAAAATACCTTTTCAGAAGGTATTTTTTCATTGATTTAGGGGACGAGGGATGAGAAGGGTTGGGAGTGAGCAAGGAATGAAATGACGAAGCGAACGATCGCTGGATTGCCGGTGGCAAGCCAGCGCCAACCCAGGACAAAAATCCCTCTTCCCCAGTTGGACGTTCGAGCCAGCGAAAACCCAAAACCATGGCCTGAAAACCTTGGCCTTGAATTTATTGCACGAAATGATATAGTAAATGTACATATGAGTGAAACGCGCATTGTTACACAACACATTTCTCTTCCTGAATTAAAACAGCTGGCTGAGCAACGCTTTGGTGATATGGTTAAAGCTGTGGTTGATCTTGAAAAGAATATCATGGTAGTTGGTGGTGAGTTACATTCTGATCAAGAGAAGTTATTAATTGAACAAGGTTCAAAGCAAGAAAATGTATGGGGGATTAATTTGTATCCAGATGTGGTTGGTGATGATTGGTTAGAATTTGATTCAATGATAAATATTCGGCCGCGTCAGAATAATCGTTCAAGATCTGTTGAAGATATGAATATACAAAAACAAATTATCGCGCTTGTGAATAAATTACTGCAATAATTATGTCATATCAACATGCAGAATTAGCCACTGGTCGTTGGCACACTCTTTCGTTGATGGAACAGCTTGGGAATATTGGTAGTGAAGTAGAACGAACGATCCGATGGAAAAACAAACAAAACAGTGTTCAAGCTACGAAGGCTATGGAACGTGCTTTGGAATTATTAGATTTAACTGCTAGCGATCAACGCTGGATTCAAGCGAAGCGTTTGAAGGAAATTCTACGTATGCGGGAGGTATTGTGTGATTGGTTTTATGGTGATAATAATTATCACAGCACCTCTCGGCAGTGGCAAAAGTATTTTTTGTATTTTGGTATTGCAGCCCGGCAATCTAGTTTTTCATAATGCTAATTTGTTATCCGCTAAATTCTGGTTGGTTTTGTAATTCAAAGTAAGATCGTTGATATCGGTATCAGGTTTGGTGATAGGGAGTGGTTTAAATAACGACCGCTGGCCTGCGATGACAATGCATAAGTTACAGCTGTACCACAGCGTTGTAGCGCTTGTTTCCATTTCCGTTTCGCTTGAATATTTGGTAAAATACGTTCGAATTTCGTCGTAAGTAGTCAGTAAAAATAAAAATACCTTTTCAGAAGGTATTTTTTCATTGATTTAGGGGACGAGGGATGAGAAGGGTTGGAAGTGAACAAGGAATAAAATGACGAAGCGAACGATCGATGGATTGCCGGTGGCAAGCCAGCGCCAACCCAGGACAAAAATCCCTCTTCCCCAGCCGGCAAAAAACTTCGGATATGCCTAACGATGCATGGCGGAACCCGCCAGTTGTTGCTCGTCGCTACGAGACTGCGCACATCTGTCGGCTAGCCAAAATCCGTTGCGTGAGCTACGCTCACTACACGGACTTTGTCTAGCCACCGCGCGTTAGGCGACATATTCCCAAGTCTCTTTTTAAGAATAAGGAACGAGTGAAAAATTTTTATTTTTAAAGAAGGGGAAATAGAATATATTATTTACTAATCAACTAAACATTATGATTACATACATACTATTTATCATCGGATTTTTCCTTCTCATTAAAGGTGCTAATCTCTTAGTTGATGGTTCGGCTTCAATCGCAAAAAAACTCAAAATTTCAAGTATTGTTATTGGCTTAACCATAGTGGCCTTTGGCACTTCCGCTCCAGAATTTATTGTTAACATTTTTGCAAGCGTGCAAGGCAACACCGAAATTGCGATTGGAAATATTTTGGGAAGTAATATCGCAAATATACTGCTAATACTCGGGATATCAGCCATTATTTACCCCATAACCGCAAAGAAAAACACAGTTTTAAAAGAAATCCCATTGAGCCTTTTGGCTGCCATTGTGTTGGGTCTTATGGCCAATGATATGATTATTGATGGAGCAAGCTTTTCTGGTATCACAAGAATAGATGGTTTTATTTTCTTGTCTTTTTTTATTATTTTTCTTTACTACACATTTGGAATTACAAAGTCCGATAAAGATATTGTTGAAGAAGAAATTAAAGTATTTACTTACTCTAAGTCTGCAATATTCATTATCTTAGGCCTTGTCGGTTTAACTATTGGTGGAAAATGGATTGTTGATGGTGCTGTTCAAATCGCCGAATTTTTTAATATAAGTCAATCATTAATCGGATTAACAATTGTTGCGGTTGGTACCTCGTTGCCGGAATTAGCCACTTCTGCGATTGCCGCTTACAAAAAACAATCAGACATTGCAATCGGAAATGTAGTCGGATCAAATATTTTCAACATTTTTTGGATTCTTGGCGCTAGTGCTATTATCCGTCCATTACCATTTAATATAAGCTCCAACAGCGATATAGCGATGGTGATATTTGCAAGTGTTATGTTGTTTTTGGTAATGTTTGTAGGTAAAAAACGAGTTGTCGAAAGGTGGCAAGGAGTGTTTATGGTTATTTCATATGTTGGGTATGTGGTATTTTTGGTTTTAACTAAATAATGACTGCTTCACCACAAGCCACTTTCTTTCAAAGCAATAATCAGCGTAGTAATAATACCGTCGGTCAAAAAATAGATAATATAGTTCTTCATAAAATGTTGTGAGTCCAAAATTCCACAGGTTTGCACGTGGTTGCAATGGTGCGATTGTTGGTAATTTAAAAATCCCAGACTTTCTTTTTGACTCCGCTAACTAGTGGGTAAACCGTTTTTTTGCTATACTAACGCACATAATTCATTAACATGTTTAATTACTAGGTCTGGCGTAGGCAAAGCTTTTCTCCAATCAAAAGGTTCGAAAGCTGTATTACCAAGCCTGCATTTCAGTACAAACGGAAAATTCGTGCCCACGCGCGTCACAACCGCCCTTTCCTTGTATTATATAACAATATTGTATCATAAGCCAATAAGCTCTATAATAGTTTATTATGAGCAATTCCGTAAAAAAGTTAGCAATCAATATTAAAAGAATACGTACTGAAAAAAACATGACTCAGGGGGATTTGTGTAGAGCAACTGGTCTTGATCGTGCTTATATTAGCAATATAGAGAGCGCAAAGAAAAATCCAACGCTAAAAACTATAGAAAAGATTGCTAAAGCATTGGGTGTTTCTGTTGATGAATTAATGAAATAAAAAATGGCAAATAGTAACCTTACAAACGCAAAAAGGGCAAAGAATGATGAGTTTTATACTCAATACGTTGATATTCAAAAAGAGATTGAAGCGTATTTAGAATATAACCCCAATGTATTCCGCGGTAAGGTGGTGTATTGCAACTGCGACGATCCGTTCGAGAGTAATTTTTTTCGCTATTTTGTGCTGAATTTCAACAAACTTGGATTGAAACAGCTTATCACCACCAGCTACAAACCCTCGCCCGTAGCCAACACGCAACTGAATTTGTTTGGCGATGACAAAACTCTCACAAAATCAAAAGGTCGTCCCAAGATAAATGCCAACAAATTTATTGTGAGCGATGTGCGCGATATAGATGGCGACGGCGAGTTCAACTTGAAGGATATTGCCCAACAGTTAAAAGTGAACAAGCACAACGAATGGACGCCTCTAGAAGGCGACGGCGATTTCCGTAGCGATGAATGTATAAATCTACTCAAACAATCCGACATCGTGGTAACAAATCCACCGTTCAGCCTGTTTCGCGAATATGTTAAACAACTTTTTGATTACAACAAAAAGTTTGTAATTATCGGTAATATGAATGCGATTACTTACAAAGAAATATTTCCAAAAATTAAGGAAAATAAAATGTGGCTTGGTGCAACAAATTTTAATACGGGTATGTATTTCAAAGTCCCAGAAAGTTTTACTTATGCGTCAACCTACAAATTTGAGCGTGAGCGAAATGGTGAAAAAGTTAATCGTGTGCCTGGTGTATGTTGGTTTACTCGTTTAGACCATGGACGTCGTCACCAACCATTACCGCTTATGACCATGGAAGAAAATTTAAAATACAGCAAGCACAAAGAAATTAAAGGAAAAAAGGCGTATGATAAATATGATAATTACAATGCCATAGAAGTGTCATTTACCGATTCCATTCCGAGTGATTATTATGGCGTAATGGGTGTGCCAATTAGTTTTTTGGATAAATACAATCCTGACCAGTTTGAAATTTTAGGAGCTACTCAAAGAGGTTGTCACGATGAGGTTCATGATACAAAAAAATATGATGATTACTGGGAAGTAAGACAGAATGGTAAAGAAACAGGATCGTCTGGTGGAAAAACAAATGAAAATGCCAATTTGGTTGGGAATGATGGAAAAAAGAATTATTTTATAAATAAAGAAGGCCGAATAATTCAATCCGCTTATCAAAGAATTTTTATTAGGCATAAGAAAAAAACAATATGAAAGGAATTATCTATATAATGACATCAGCTGTTTCTGGTTTAATAAAAATAGGGCAAACTGGCGCTGGTAATTATCAGGAAAGAATGCGAAATCTTGAAGCGAATGGTTATTATAATGTTTCTGGTTTGAAAAGGTTTTTTGCGATTGAACTTGAAGATTATAATGATAAAGAAAAGCTTTTAAAGGAAATTTTTAATAAACATCGGGTTGGAGATAGTGAATTATTTGCTCTTGATTATGATTTAGTGCGACAACTTTTGTTATCATTCGAAGGCAAAGTGATATATCCCAAAGATGTAAACAAAGAAAAGGAATTTGACGAGGTTTCGAAAGCGAGAGAGCAGGGAGTGCGGTTTAGTTTTTATAAAAAAGGGATTAAAAATGGAGAAGAAATTGTTTTTATAGCTGATAAAGAAATCACTGCGAAAGTAGTTGGCGAGCGTGAAGTGGAATATGGTGAACAAATGTGGAAACTTGCACCATTAACGTACAAAATATACGAGCAAAAAGGAGGATTAAATGAGAGTGGTGCATACCAAGGAGCTGCTTACTGGCAATATAAAGGCAAAAGATTAAGAGATTTGTCTGATGTCACAAATTAAAAAAATTATGACAAATAAAAATAATTCCGGCGAGATAATTATTTATGAAGGCGCGGATGGGGCACCTGGTATTGAGGTGCGTGTTAGAGGGTGAGGCGGTGTGGCTTTCGCAAAAACAATTAGAAACAAAAAAGTAAAAAAATATGAACGATCTTATAAACATCAAAGTAATTCAAAAAGATTTTAATGGCGAGAAAAAGCGATTTGTGAATGCAAGGGAATTGCATAAGTGGCTTGGCGTTGGAAAATTCTTTGCTAACTGGATTAAAGATAGGATAGAAAAGTATGGTTTCGTGGAAAATTTAGACTATTTCATAACCATTGCCAATTCTGGCAATGGTTTAAGCGCGCAATCTAAAGGGAAAATTGTTGATGCGAAAACAGGAAAAGTTTTAGCCAAAGACTATATTCTTTCCGTGGATATGGCCAAAGAATTGGCGATGGTGGAAAATAGTGAAATTGGCAAACAAGTCAGGAGGTATTTTATACGGGTTGAGGGTGATTTTAAAAAAGTGATGCGGATTGCCACGATGGATCCAAAAATCATTAATCAATTAACGACGCAGTTTTTTGAGACCAGAGAGGAGACCAAAGATTACAGAAAAGATTTTACGGATTGCATAAAAAACTTTGTGGCAGTAAAAAATTATGGAACATATACGGATATGCTGTATAGTTTTTTATTTTTGGAAAAGGCAAAAGAATACAGAAAACTTTTGGATTTGGTTAAAAAGGATTTTACCAGAAATTATATGTATGAAGAAATTTTATTAACTATTGGTGCTTTTGAATCGGGTTTATCCGGAGAGATAGAAAAAGAATTTAAGAAGTTGGGGAGGATGTTAACTCAGGGCGAGTTTGTAAAAAAGTTTAACGAATTTTCTTCCACAAAAAATTGGTTGGTATACCAGAAAAGAGCAAGAAGTATAATGGCAACTTACGATGAGGAATTGCGAAGTATAAAACATCCCAAGTTGATCGATTATAAAAAAGAATTCAGCCAAGAAGATATTCAAAAACTTATTGGATAAAAAATAATATGAAAACCACTTTAAAAATCAAC
>MHKJ01000030.1:8011-11553 GCA_001818355.1 Candidatus Kerfeldbacteria bacterium RIFOXYC2_FULL_38_9
CTGGCAAGCTCACTATTCAGCCGGAGTATCAGCGTAATTATATTTATGCCTCTGACGGCGGAAAAAGAGAGATGGCTGTTATTGAATCAATACTCAAAGGCTACCCAATAGGCTTGATTTATTTTAATCAGGTTTCTGAAAACAATCTGGAAGTTTTGGACGGACAACAGCGCATCACCAGTGTTGGACGTTTCGTGACTGACAAATTTGCCATCAAAGATGAAAATGGCATGGAGCAATATTTTGGAGGCATGGCAAAAGACAAGAAAGCCAAGATATTGGAAACAAAATTGCTTATTTATGAATGCGAGGGTACGGAAAGCGAGATCAAAGAATGGTTTCGAACTATCAATATCGCTGGTGTTCCACTGAATAATCAGGAGTTATTGAATGCTGTATATTCCGGTCCTTTTGTAACACTCTGCAAGGAGGAGTTTAGTAATAGTCAAAACGCTAACATTCAAAAATGGAGTGCGTACGTATCAGGTAGTGCCAACCGGCAGGACTTTTTGGAACGCGCACTAGGCTGGGTAAGTAAAGATAATATCGGAGACTATATGAGTAGTCATCGAAATGACAAAAATATTAACGAGTTAAAAACATACTTTAGCAGTGTAATTGATTGGGTTTCTACTGTATTTATTGATGTGGAAAACGAGATGCGCGGATTGGAGTGGGGACGGTTGTATGAAACATACCATAAAAAATCCTACAATCCGAAAAAGATTTCTGAAGAAGTACATAAACTGTATGGCGATCCATATGTTAAAAGCCGCAAAGGTATTTTTGAGTTTATTTTAGGAGGTTCTACTGATACAAAATTACTTAATGTTAGAGTTTTTGATGACGCAACAAAAAAATCAGTATACAAAATACAAACAACAAAAGCTGAAAAGAAAAAAGAATCAAACTGCCCCCTGTGCGCTCTCGGGCATGATGCCAATAATGAAAAAATCTGGAGTTTAAATGATATGGATGCTGACCATGTAGCGTCTTGGAGTAAAGGTGGTGCGACGTCAGCTAAAAATTGTCAGATGTTGTGCAAGACTCATAATCGAGCGAAAGGTAATCGGTAATAGAAAACTTAAGCGAAGACGAATTAGCAATTTTCGATTTACTGGTTAAAGAAGATTTAAACCCAGATGAAGTCGCAACTATTAAAGGAGCGTCCCATGAACTACTCACAAACATTAAACCCTATCGAGAGGTGAAAGAACTCGTTAATGCATGATCGGAATAATATCATCAATGACATAATATGTGCTATACTACTCATCAGTTATGGAGGACATCAACACAAATCAATTTATTAAAGGTGTAGAACGCTTAGTGAAACCAACCGATGTGGTGGCAATCAGTTTTTTGAATTCGTTTACCAAACTCATTCCAAAATCACTGCAGAAAAAGGTAAGGGAGTTTTTTTGAATGATAGACAAATACATGTATCAAGTATCGATTCGTTATCAGAAGCACTCATTTTTTCTATTCCAGGAAACAGGGAAGGGGATGACATGAATAAAGGAATGCAATTATTTACAGCCTTATTAAATATTCGTACATCAATAAAACATTGGGGTTCTGTAGCAATGGAAATAGCATACGTTGCAGCTGGTAATGCGGAAGGGGCGGTGTACAATGCACATCAACGCTTGTTTCGAATCATACATTACACAAAAAGTTGCTTTCAAATCTTCAATGAGTAGAAATAATAAAAATAATATATGATCTATTTAATAGGTGGTCCTGCAAAGTGCGGCAAAACAACCCTTTCAAAACAGATGTCCAAGAAATATGGTATTCCTTGGGTTTCAAGCGATACGTTACAAGTAGTCGCTTGGAAATATGTTGAAAAATATGCTTCCTCAGAAGAAATGAAAAAATTGTATCCGCATAATGCCGTAAGAGCGAAAACAAACGATGAGATGTATTCAAAAAATACACCACAACAGATTGCAAAAAATTATATCAAGCAGGCACAGGCAACATATGATGCGATTGACATGTTTTGTATTTGTGAAATTGCCGATGGTAATGATTATATTGTTGAGGGGTACCATGTTACACCACAATTGGCTGAGCGACTCATGAAAAAATATGGGAAAGAGAATTTTAAGGCAGTATTTCTTGTGAAGCACGATGTAGAAAAATTTGTGCATGATGTGAAAAAGAGCTCAACACCGAACGATTGGATTTTGAAGAAAACAAAAAAAGAAGAAACGTTTTATAAAATTGCTGAGATGATTAGTTATTATGGTCAGTGGTTTAGTACAGAAGCACAGAAGTACAATTTGCCGCTTATGAACATGGATATGAATTTTACGAAGCAACTTCAGAAAGCAATGAAATTTTTACGTGAGTAGATTCATTGTATGTAATTGGGTATAAAAAATGGTGTGGCCTATATGGTTAAAACCAGAAAGCCGCACCATGGGTTCATGATGTGAAATAAATTCAGATCATGAAAATTTTTGCCTCACCCGGTTTTGGGAGGCAATATTTCCAACAAACCGTCACCCCGATGATGGATAGCAATGCTATTCATCCGAACCCAGTGACAAGAAAAAAATCTTCGTCACTAAATTTTTTAAAAAATTCCAAGATCCGCTGGTCAACCAGCGAATCCTGAATTTTTATAGATTCAAACCATCCAAAATATTCTTCGTGCGCCATGTCGCACCTCCTCAAAAATCCCAATGTTAAGGACACCAACGCAAAACGATCTTATACTGACTACACTTTTTGTCATTAAAATACATAAAATATTCATAAAAATGCGAATAAACTATTATTTTTTGTTCATACAAAATATAAATGACGTAAAATATTGACACATTTATATATTTATAGTAGAGTAATTTTATATGCAAAAAATAAAGGATCATCTCATACAGCTCGGCCTTAAAGACAAAGAAGCAGATGTATATTTAGCTGTATTGTCTTTAGGAAAAGGAATATACAGAATATTCTGCCAAATCTCGAAGCGCTCTATTCAGCATCACTCACAAAGCCAAGTATCACGTTTTATGAAGGAAAAGAGGGGATACGGAATGTCTACCATGAAATAGTGAATACTCATAAAAAAGTGTATTGTTTTTTCTCGCCAAAGAATTTTTTTCAGCTATTTTCGTATGAAGAAAATGACAAGTTGTTAATGACGCTATATAAAAATGGTGGCATGCTGTATAATTTGATTGAAAAATCAGATGAAGCAGACAAACGATTGCAAATCAAAAAATATAACAGTTTTGTTAAAACGAAAATATTGCCTGATAAATTTACATTTAATACAGATCTGCTTATTGTTGGTGATACGATTGCGCTCATTTCATTTGATAATCTCATTGCCGTAACAATTCAAGATGCAGCTATAGCAAGACTCCAAAAAAATATTTTTGAAATGATTTGGAAAAGCATTAAATAGATGTATGTATTGCAATAATTTTCCAATTAGTATCTTCATTTTATTTCACTTGATAGGTAGATAAATCGATAGAGTACATTTTTTGTCCAGACCACTGTAGAAATTTCACAAAATCATCTTT
>MHKJ01000030.1:11578-19038 GCA_001818355.1 Candidatus Kerfeldbacteria bacterium RIFOXYC2_FULL_38_9
ATATTGGGGTGATAACTTAAATACTCATGCAGAAGTAAATCATCATCAATAATCACTTGAACCTCTTTGTTAATGTCATTGATTAAACCAAGGGGCGTAACCGAGCCTGGAGTAATGTCTAAATACTTCATGAGCCGTTCAGGTGATGCAAAACTAAGAGGTGTCTCATTTAATGTTTGAGTGAGCTTCTTTAAATCAATCATTTTTGTATGCTCTATGATAACCAAATAATGGTGATTTCCTTTACGGTTACGTAAAAACAAATTTTTACTTTTGCCACCTTTAATGTGTTTAGAATAGGGGATAGCTTCTTCGGCAGTATGCAGTGGTGGGTGAGTATATTCTACAAATGGGATGTTGAGACTATGAAGTATTGAATAAATATCGTCGCCCGTTTGATAGTTGTTTTTGGTAATTTTTGGATTCTGCCAATCGTTATTATCAATCATAATATCAGAAACTGCAATCGGGTCATGTAATTTTCGATGCAGTTCTTGGCCAGGAAGATATTTTTTTTCATATCGCTCTTTTACAGTTGATGCATTCCCATAGCGTTTTTCATCACGAATAACAGCTCGATCGATCGTTGTTTTTGGATCAATATGCAAATAGATTTTCATGTCAAAATAATTTCGAAGGCTCGGGCGAAGAATGAATATGCCTTCAACTAAAAGAATAAGTGGGTAGGTAAGGGGTGTCGTTTCAACTGTGCTTGTATCTGTATCGTAATCGTGGTGTGTAAACGTAATACGATCTTTCTTGTGCTGTATGGGTTCAAGAACCTCTTTCTCTAAACGATCAAAATTAATCGCAAAGAATATGATATTATTGGGTTAATTGATTATCGTGGTGGTACACTAGGCAAAACAGCCATTGATGATTCTGTTTTTATTCCTTATTCTGTGGCCGAACGTTATGTGCTTGGTTCCGATGCCATGGTATTTTTAAACGTCGAAGCTGTCGATCTTCAGAGTATACCGGCAGCCATGGAAGACATTCGTAAAATTTTACGTGTAGAACACAATCTGAAGTCGAACGAAGCCGATGATTTTATGTTACGCGATATGGGTACCGTTGTATCTTCGGCAACGTCTTCTTCTCGCACTATGTCTTTTTTATTAGGTAGCGTGGCTGCTGTAGTATTGGTGGTTGGCGGTATTGGTATTATGAATATTATGTTAATTAGTGTTCAAGAACGTACTAAAGAAATTGGCATTCGCAAAGCAGTTGGGGCAAAACCTTATCATATTTTATCCCAATTTTTATTTGAAGCAATTATTCTTAGCGTCTTAGCCGCTGCCATCGGATTGGTAGTGGCCGGTGGGGCTATGATACTAATCGCTAATAGTAACTTATCCATTGTTCCTGCCTGGTGGGGTTTTATGATGGCGTTTTTTTCTTCGGTTTTAATAGGAGTATTTTTTGGGTATTATCCAGCCAAAAAGGCGGCGGCATTAAATCCAGTTGAAGCATTAAGATGATAATATATTTATATTAACAATATTAAATAAATTAATAAATAATTATATGATGCAAAAAAAGAAAAAAATAATCGTGCTTATAGCCATTATTGGAGGAGTTATTTTAATCGGAGGTGGGGTTGTTTGGGGATTTATTTATCAACGAATGCAACAGGCCGGTAGTATTGCGGCTATTGGTGACGGTGTGTCCGCTCCTAGTCGAGCGGCCGAGATTAATGGCCTTATCGTATCAATAGTAGGCAATGAATTAGTAGTGAATAATATAATTGGCGGTCCATCTGAAGAAGAGAAAAAAGAATTACAAAAAAAGATGCTCACTGCTAGCGCTGAAGAAAAACAGGCTTTTAAAGAATCAATGTTAGCTAAAATGCAAAAGGAACCAGTCACGATTATAATTCCTGTTGGCATTACCATTACCAAAGACGAATTATCTACCGGCAATCCAGTGCCAACGTCTTTTTCTGATTTACAACCAAACAAAACAGTATCAATCTGGTTAACGACTGATAAAAAAGTGGAAGCCGTTATGTTAAGAGGAACATCATTATGAGTAAAGCATCACCTAAAAAAAATAATCATAAAAAGCGCAACTGGATAATAGTGGTTATAGTAGTTTTAATCATTGGTATGGTGGGTTATTATTATAAAATTTTATCTGGCAAAGAAACACAGGTGCAACAACCTGTGTATCAACCAATAACAGTAAAACGTAATAATATTGAAATTGCCTTTACTACCGATGGCCAAGCCAGTGCTTTGGTAGAAAATCTTAATTTTGCTACCAGTGGTACTGTGAAGGAGATAGCGGTTCGAGTAGGTGATGTGGTGAGTGTCGGAGATATGTTGGCTAAGTTAGATGAAGAAAAACTACAAGAGCAGATTAACCAAGCTCAAGCTAATTATAATAAAACCGTTGCTGATTATAAACAAGTAACGGGAGTTGATTTAGCCACTAAAGACGCAGTAGTAAATTCTAATGCTGAACAATTAGATAAACAAAATGATATCTACAATACTCAAGTAACCAACGCGCAGAATAATTATGATGCTGCCATTAAAAAAGAAGAAGAAGCGTTGGCGGATTTAAAAGAAAAAAAATCGGATTTAGAAAATGATCTAACAGCTTTAAAAGAAGATCAAACTGCTTTGGCGGAAGATTTAGAAACTTTGGCAGCGGAATTAACTACGTTAGAAGCAACTATTCCTGTTAATCAGGAGGCGGTGGCTAGCAAAGAAAACGCCATTGATGCCAAAGAAACTGCTATTGATAACAATGAGAAAGCCATTGCTAATACGGAAGAAGCCATCAAAGACGTGAAGGTTGATATTAAAGAACAAGAAGCGGATATAGCTACTACTAAACACACCGAGCAGGATAAAGTAAATGCCACGATTGCCAGTGAACAACAAAAAGTAACAACTGTCGAAGGAGCTTTGACTACGGCACAAAAACAGCGCGATCAAACTTACGGTTCACGCAATGCGAGCGCGGAAACAGTCAATGCTAATTTAGCTGTTCTTAAAACGGCTCAACAAAATTTAAAAGACGCTATTTTACATGCTCCGGCTAATGGAGTTATAGCTGAAATTAATTATGCTGTTGGAGAAACGGTCACTCAAAATCAAACTAAACCATTCGCAAAATTACAGGATAGTAAACAGCCAGTTCCGCAGGTGGAAGTGTTTGCCGAAGAAGGTGAAGCCGTAAAGATAAGTAAAGATATGGCAGTAAAAGTAGCATTTGATTTGTATGATGGAGAGGATTTTGCGGGCAAGGTGCAATTTTTATCACCTATCGCTACCATAGATCAAAACGATTATAATACGTATCAAGTGTTAATTGATCTGATTGATCCGCAAAAATCAATTTTAGACGGTATGTTGGGTGAAGTGCGGTTTATTACTAAAGAAGTACCAAATGTAATAGTAATTCCTATAGACGCTGTTTATCAACAAAATGGTGTTACCGTAGTAACGGTAGTAACTAACCAAGAAAATCAAACCCGGACCGTAGAGACTGGATTTACGGATGGAAAAGTGGTTGAAATAAAATCAGGACTTGAAGAAGGGGAGCAAGTATTATCATTAGTTCAGCCATCATGACAATACCTAATCATAAGATAATAATTAAATTACGTGGCATTACTAGAGAATATGCTTTGGGGAAAGAAAATGTATTAGCGGTATTGAACGGTATTGATTGTGAAATTTATCAAGGGGAGTTTGTTGCTATCATGGGTCCGTCTGGATCAGGTAAATCGACGTTGCTTAATGTGATTGGCTGTTTGGATGTTCCTAGCGCAGGAGATTATTGGTTAGAAGGAGAGTTGGTATCTGAAAAAACAGAAGAGGAGTTAGCCACTGTTCGTAGTGAAAAAATTGGCTTCATATTCCAAAATTTTAACTTGATTACTGAAATATCAGCGTTAGAAAATGTATTAGTTCCACAGCTGTATACCACATCGGCCAAAGAGAATATTGAGCAAGCAACCATGTTATTAGAAAAAGTAGGCTTAACTGAACGTAGGCATCACAAACCCGCTGAATTATCTGGCGGTCAGCGTCAACGAGTGGCCATTGCTCGGGCACTAATTAATAATCCTGATATCATTATTGCGGATGAACCCACTGGAAATTTAGATAGTAAAACAGGCCGGGAAATATTACAGCTGCTTACTGAATTACATAACAATGGTAAAACGCTGGTTTTAGTAACACATGATCCTGCTATTGGTAAAATGGCAGAACGTGTTATTTATATTAAGGATGGTAAAATCGTTTCGGAGTTATAAAAAACTACTGTCCGTTTTTTTATTCGGCGGGCAAAAATTCCTTCCCCCCAACCTCCTTCCTTTTTGCCCGCCGCGCCCTATTCTGTTTCACTTGAATTTTGGGTATAATAAGTTCGAATTTCGTCGTAAGTAGTCAGCTCTTCGACTCGTTCTCACATTCGCTTCGCTTATTAGTTCGAACTCGCTCAGAGCTATAGCCTACTCTTATTCATAGTAGAAGAGTCTCGAGCGAACGGAGCGAGTCGAGAGACAGGTCTTGTTAAAATATTGTGATGCAAAACTACACAGTTTACATTCTCAAAAATCCAGTAGGAAAATTTTATGTTGGTCAAACGGCAAATATTAGTCTTAATTTACTTTTTGGTTCTAGAATAGTAATAGCCATTCGCTCTTGACAAAATTGTAAAAAGGTTTATACTTTAAATAGTTTAAAATTTAAACTATATGCATACTACAATAAACCAGCTCGATTATTATATACATGCGTTATTATCTCATTTAAGTAAAAATGAGTCGGCAATTCTCAAACTTGTGCCTTACGATATAAATATTCAGGAATTTCGTATTATCTATTTTATTGGACAACATGGAGAGAAAAAGATGAATGATATTGCTAATGCTCTTCAGCTTTCAATAAGCAATGTGTCAATTATTGTTGATAAGCTTGTTACAAAACGTTTGGTGAAACGTATTAATTCAACACAAGATCGAAGGGTAATCTATATTACTATGGCTCCAGTAGGAGAAAAAATTTACCGCCTGATGAAAAAGAAACACTCAGAACTCTATCAAAAACTACTTAATTCATTAAGTTTAAAAGAACAAAAAACATTATTAGAACTATTTGATAAAATGTTTAATCAAAAATAATTACAATTATGCATATTCTATTACTTCCATTGCTCGTCTTTTGGCCAGTATATAAACTCATAAAAATAATTCATTCTAAACACACAAAATAACAACCGCCTGTCAACATATTATACTTTTCTTGTAATGAATGTATATAAATTATATAAACAGAATAAATAGATATTTTTTATGACTTCAAAAAACAACATTCTTAATCAAGAGACTCTCATCAATAAAATCATTCGCTATCTTGCCGTGATAGGAATCATGCCTGGTATCATTCTGCCTTTTTACCAATTTTTCTTGCACGGTGGCCGTGATGCAGCCAGTATTATTGTCAGAAGTGCCGCTCATGCAGAAGCGCATGTTCTTGGTGGAGTTTGCTCATTATTACTCATTTTTCCGATTATCGCTACTTTTTTTACGATAGCAAAAAATAACTATAAAAAAGGTTTGTTGTTTTCTTTTGTACTCGTTCTTTTTACGCAAGCTTTATATGGTGGCTTGTTATTCGTTGATGGTTTTACAAATACAATTCTTGCTCAATATGATCCCGTTCAACAAACAAATCAACATTCAGAAAATTTATTTGAAGTTATTTTTCAAAATAATTTATTAGGCATGGCACCAATAATCATTATCATTGGTTTTTTTCTCTTGATTATAGCGTACGCACTGTGGGGAAGTTACATTATTCGCTCTAGAATATTTCCTAAATTAATAGGAGGATTATTTATTATGGGCGGTTTAATAATTGGAACAGCCTTGTTCACTCCAGCTAAATTTGCCACTCTTGGTTACGCTGGGATAGGCTTTGGCAATGCCTGGTTAGGACTTTTGATATTTACTAATAGATATACATTTAAAGCTTAAAAATAAACTAACAGTTACTACCCATCATGCCTATTCCGTTCCGCTCGAATTGTTGATAAAATAAGTTCGAATTTCGTCGTAAGTAGTCAGCCAAGCAGAACTTTCATCAAAATTGATACCACAAAGCGCAGCAAACAGCGTTTTTTTGGTACTCCTTTTCAAGGAAGTTTTCTCTGGCTGAGATTAGTATACGCTGGACGAACATTTTTTGAAAAGCAATAGGTTTGAGCCCTTCTGTCCGCACATTTCGTAACTCTCTATCTATTAAATTAAATCCGAATAAATGATATACTTATAGCATATATTTATTAACCAATTAAGATTAGTATTGTGAACATCCTTGCCTTCAATTCAAGCCACCGTGGTCGAAATGGACATAGTCATTTTTTAATTGAAAAAATTTTTCAAGGAGCTAGAAAACACGGAGTAGAGTGTGAAGAAGTAATATTAAGAGATTATAACATCAAACCATGCTTAGCTTGTGGAATGTGTCATACCAAACAACATTGGTTAAAATGTATACAAACGGATGATCTAGAAAAAATTTATCAAAAATTTCAAAAGGCTGATATTATCATCTTCAGTTCTCCTGCCTATGTGTTTGGTATTTCTTCTCGGCTCAAAATGCTGTTAGAACGCTTACTTTATAGCACAGCTGATGTGCACAATATTCAAATGAGTAAGAGTGGATTGTTTTTTCATCATATTGATCATTCTGTTTTTTCCAAACCATTTGTCCTCTTAGTGTGTTGTGATAATTTAGAAGAGGAAACCCCGAAAAACGTTATTTCTTATTTTAAAACCTATTCTCGATTTATGGATGCACCAATGCTTGGCGCACTTGTACGGAAATCAGGGGAGCTGTCTGGCTATGGTAAAAAACCTTCAGCGTACCAAAACTATCCTGTTTTGGAAAAAATTTATCAGGCCTATGAGACCATTGGAGAAGAGATTGCTCTGACAAAAAGCATAAGTAAAAGAACACAAAAATTAGCAAATAAGCCATTAATAACAGTCCCTTTCTTTAATCTGTTAAAAAGAATCCCGCAGTTTCGTCAAAAGTTTCTCGAAAAGGCGCGTGAAGTGCAACAGAAAACTTCGCAATAGGCGGTATGAAAAAATTATTCTATAATTTTCGACTGTTTAATGGCAAAGATAATACATTATTTTCGAATAAAATACTTTTAGTGAATGACGGTATTTTTAAAAATATTTTGGATATTCATGAAATAAAAAAGTACCCACAATATCAATTATGTGATTTAAATGGATTAACGGTTCTTCCTGGTTTAATTGATGCACATGTTCATATTACCAATTTTCAGTTTACTAACCCGATTAAACCGCCGGCATGTTTTCAAATAAATAAGCAACGTTATTTAAATCTCAAAACAGCGTTAAAATACGGCATCACAACTGTACGGGATCTGGGTGGATTTCCAAATTTTATTCAACAGGCAAA
>MHKJ01000031.1 GCA_001818355.1 Candidatus Kerfeldbacteria bacterium RIFOXYC2_FULL_38_9
TACTCCTTACTGGTTAGGAGTGCAATATGTATCTGGCCTTATGCACAGAATACCTGGTGTTAAATGGTAGATAAAGTAAAATCACGGTTTGAAAGTAAAAGAATCACTTAAATGCATTTTATTTTTCATGCCAGTATAAACATGATATTCCATTTGTAAAATACCCCACAATAATCTTACGTGATCTTCTTCAAAATTTTGTAAAAAATTAATATTTTTATTGTTATGTTTCTCACCGTCAATACGTTCAGAAAACATCATCATTCCAAGAAGTCGGCCATCTATTTTAAAAGGCAAAGCTATTACGCCTTGTGTGGTGGCAAATAATTTGTCTAAACTTTTTTTGGTTTTTTCTGCTAAATTATGAACAGACATGTTATCTATAGGAAATATTTCATCATTACTACTAAAGAAATGTATCCACGGTTCATCCAAAGAGTATTTTTTGTGTTTATTTTCTGGATAAATAGTTTGAAAACTACCAGATGCATGATTATAAATAATAAATTCACAATTTTTTACAGGTAAGCGCCGCATGCATTGAGAAACTAATAGTTTAACAAATTTTCGGGGGCTTTCTGTTTTGGCTAATAGTTTTTTTTCATAAGCAGAATAACAATATAAATCAATATATTCTTGTTTAATAATTTTTTTGATTGGATAAAAAAACACAGCAGTTATAAAACCGAATAAAAGAGCAATATTTATTATTGTTGTTTGGGGAATAAATAATTTAATAAGTAAAACCAAAATCAAAGCCGTGATAGCAGGAATAATTAAAACAGCTGCATTTCTTTTTAGTATTATTTGAATATCCATCAATCTATGCCGTAAAATTACATAAGCAGTAATACTGGAAAAAAAGACTGTTGAAGATGGTCCCATATTATATAAAGGAGAGGGGTCTGCTTGACCTTTATAAACATAAGATATAATTAAAGGCAAAATTAGATTGGTAAATAGGCTAAAACATACTGGAAACGATAATGCTAATAATAGATAACGAAATTCGTTTTTTCTATAAGCAATTTTTTCTTTTTTTATTTTGATGATGAGCAAAATAAAATGAGAGGCAAAAGTAGTTAATAATAATACTGCATAAAGGGGATAAAGATAATTTAATAGAAAATATTTATGACTAGCAACCCCAGGAACAAAGTGAATAGTTGTGACGGTGGCATTTGTCATTCCTAAAATTCCAACTGTCAATCCAATAATTGTTGTGAATAAGAAATGGTAGATCAAGTGTTTATTTTTTGTAAAAATTAAAATAAAGTAGATGAAATTTACTGGTATCAAAGCGGCAAAAAAGTATGTTAATTTAAGAAATAAAGCGTATAATTGTTCATTTTGAAAAGGAATGTAGCCTATGGCATAATTACAAATTTGCCAACCAGTTATTGTTGAAACAGTAAAAAAATAAACTTGATTAATCGGAGATTTAATATTTTTTAGTAAAACAAACCAGGCAATTGAGGCATCAAAGCATATGGCAAAGATAAAAAAATATTGGCAAAATTTTCTAAGTTCATGTTTACTATTAAATATCCATTCAAATATTATGTCAAGAGCTTAATTGGCTAATTCATAGCCGTCTTAAATATGCTTATTTAATTTTAGCTAAAAAATGTAAATTTGCGCCGTCGGCTTTTTTATTGGCAAATATTAAAATTTCAGTTAATCTATGTTTAGTAATAAAAATAAAAATCAGTTTGAATAAAATTTTTTTTATTTAATCTTGTTTTCGTTTTTTCCGTGAACCAAGGAGGATATAGTGGAAGAAACCACCGTCCGCCTTGATGGGCGGATAATAGTTTTGGAAGCTGTAGGAGACGAAACCTTCCGCAAAGTTAATAGTTTTGTGGAAGAGGTATATGTTCGGGCCGGACATATTACCCACTTCGTTTCCTTCCCCGATGTTTATTTTTACGCCGTAAGAGGCGAAAAAATAGTCGGGGCCATTGGGCTCCTGAAAGAGGGGTCCGACGGTAACTTCCCGTCGGAAGTGATCTTTGGCATCAGCCTGCGAACAATCACTCACTCTCGCACTAACGGGAGCAAGGTGATTGAAATAGGCCGCTTTGCGGTCACTCAGGAAGGGGTTGCCGAAGCGCTCATCAGGTATTTGCATCAATATCTGATGATCAATGGCTTTAGGTTTGCTATTGCAAGTCTAAAGCCATACATGGCCGCGCACCTGGAAAAGATGGGCGTGGTACTGGTTAGACACCAGTATCGACCTATTATTTCCGCGGTGCCTGCGGAGTATCTGCCTTATTTTGGTGGAACTCCCCGGCCGATTCTGGTGTCAATGGACGTTGAACTTTTTGGGGGAAAAAAGTAAACACCGACACCAAAAAAATGGAGGAGGAAGGCTAACTATCCAACTCTCTCCATCTTTTCTAAAATAACTATTTATGATATACTTTCATCAGCAATTCAATTTATGTTTGATATAAATGATATTTTATTATTGGTTATTTATAGTAGTGAAATTTTTTTCGCTTTGTTAATTTTGTTCAAACATCGTGAGAATTTGGTTAGTAAAAGTTTTTCTTTTTTTATTTTTTGTATTGTCGGTTGGGGGCTTTCTTTATTATTGATACAAAATATTCCAAATGTCTTTTTTGGTAAGCTTGCTTTTCTTTTTGGTTCTCTAACGCCAATAGCTTTAATATTTTTTTCTCTTACTTTTCCTAATAAAAAACAATTTAGCAAAAAAAATTATTGGTTTTTTCTTCCCACTTTCTTTTTTGTTTTAATATCTTTGATTCCTAATACTTTATTTTTAGGATTGGCTACAGACAATGGTTTTATAGAAACCAGCAGAGGATTATTTTATTATCCTTTTATTTTATATGTGTTATTGTATTTTTTCATTGCTATTTATTTTTTATATATAGCATACAAAAAAACTCAAAATATAGAACGTCTACAATTTCGTTTTTTTCTTTTAGGATTAGGTATTTTTAGTATTTTATCTTTATGCTCTAATGTTATCCTTCCTGCTTTTGGTATCAATCAACTCAACCAATGGGGACCAGCTTTTTCCATTGTTTTAATAGTTTTTACCAGTTACGCTATTTTAAAATATCGTCTTTTTGATATTAAAATTCAAGCTCAAAGAATTATCAATAAAATTTTACCAATTATTATTTCCGTTAGCATCATAATTTTTTTAGCCTTGATTTTATATCACCGCACTAGTATAGACAGAACAAAAATAGGCATAGCTATTTTAATTTTGTATTCTGTTTTATACGTTTTGTTTACTTATTTATTTTCCAGGACCAGATTAAGTCATATTTTATTTTATAAAACCCACGCTTATCAAAAAGCCTTGCAGTCTTTAGCGCAAGAAGCGGCGACGATTATTGATTTGGATTTTTTAGCCAATAGAATAGCAGATACTCTGGTAGATAAAATGAGCGTCAACAAGGCCGCTATTTTAATTATTCCCAGCGTTAAAATAAAATCAGAATGTTATGAATTTGAGGTTTTAAAAGAAATTAATTTTCCCGCAGAAAATTTGAAAGTTTTTTTGCATCTTAACCATGATATTATTGCCGCTTTTACCAACAGCCATCTTTCTTTTGTTTATGATGAACTGGAATATGAATTGCAAAAAAACACCTCTCTTCTGCAGAAACAAAAATTATTGGCGGCGAAAGAACTATGTGAAAGTTCTGATGCGGCCGCGATTTTAGGTTTGCGGGTTCAAAAAACCCTGTTGGGCTTTATTGTTTTGGGTAAAAAAGAAACAAAAAAAACTTATTCTTCGGAAGATATAAATTTATTGGAAGATGTTTCCAAAGAGTTGGCTATTGCTTTGTTAAATTCCAAACTGCATCAAGAAGAAACCAAAAAATCAGAACTTTTGCAAAATGAAGTGGAAAAAGCGGTAGAGGCCTGGAAACAAAAATCGCAAGAAAACGAAGAGCTTTCCAATTTACGTTCTCAGTTTATTGCCGTCATGTCCCATCAGTTACGCACGCCTATTAGTGTCATTCGTAATAGTTTGGATCTGGTTTTGGAGGATTATCTGGGAGTGGCAAAAAAAGAAGATACACAAATTTCGGCAGAGCAAATGGGTCATATTGTGGGACTTTTAAACAACGCTCTTTTGGCTAGTGAGAATTTGAAAAACACTACCGAAAGCATTATGTCTTCCTCGGAATTTATCGGTTCTGTGCCGGGCGTCCAGATTAAACGCATTGACAGCAAAGGTTTTTTTGATCAACGCATCAATCGCGCCAAACGTCTTTTGGAGGCTAAATCTTTTAATAAAATTGTTTTTAATTGTGCCATCAGCGAAACCATACCTGCGGAATTTATTAGTGATGAAAAGAAATTTTCTCAAATTATCGACAATTTGCTCACCAACGCCGTGATGTATACGATTGAGGGTAGTGTGCAGTTTTCGGTGGATGCTAAAGATGGTTATTTTGTAATGAGTATTTCTGATACCGGAGTTGGCATTCCCAAAGCTGACCAGTATAAAATTTTTCAACGCTTTATCCGCATGGATAATGCCCAGCGGGTTGTGCCAGACGGTTCCGGCTTAGGTCTTTATTTGGCGCGGGTTTATACTAATTTATTGCGCGGTAGTATCACTTTTAAAAGCGAAGAAGGCAAGGGTACTACTTTTGTGGTTAAAATTCCTATTGAATACAGCTATATTGCCAGCAAATAATTTGTTATAATAAACACATGAAAAATATTTTTTTTGTCTTGCCGGTTTTTATTTTTTTTGGTTTTATAGGCACAGCTCAGGCCAGTGATCAAATTACAGAAGCCTTTGGTGTCAATTTGCATTTACATCAGCGCGTTTTGACGGAAAATCAAGAACAGGTTTTAACTTTAGCGCAAGATCATGGCGTACAGTGGGCGCGGGAAGAGTTTATTTGGCAAGACATCGAGCCTCAGGAGAATGAATTTTCTTGGACAGCTTACGATGCCGTAGTAGATAATTATCAAAAAAATAATATTAAAATTTTAGGATTATTAACCTACAGCACCCAGTGGGCATCTACTAATCCAGACGCGGCTAATTATGAATTTTATCCCCCGGATATAGAAAAATGGAAGAATTATGTAACAGCAGTAAGTGAACACTATGCTCAAGATATTGATGCTTGGGAAATATGGAATGAGCCTAATTTAACAGGCTTTTGGCAAGGCGATGTTGATCGATACGTTGAGCTTTTAGAAGTTTCAGCTCGGGCCATTCACGAAGTCTACCCCCAAGCCAGGATTGTGCTAGGCGGACTTTCCGGTTCTGATCAGGATTTTTTAAATGAGGTTTATGCTAAAATTTCTGATCCCGGTTTGATTGACGCAGTGGCCTTTCATCCTTATCGAGAACTTAACGGTCAATTTGTCTACGCTCCGGAATATACCCGGCCTGGTTTAAATACTTTGCGTCAAGATATTTATCAAATGAAAGCCGTGATGAACGCTTATCATCAAAACGCAACGCCTATTTGGTTAACTGAAGTAGGTTGGTCCACTTCTGATGAGGGCGTCTCTCAAGCAGTACAAGCAAATTATTTATTAAGGCTCTATACCATTGCTCTGTCTATTGCCGGAGTAGAAAAAGTGTTTTGGTATTCTTTTGCAGACGATCCGCAAAAATTCGGCTTAGTAGACGATCAATATGTGCCAAAATTAGCGTTGTCTGCCTATCTTTTTGCTTATCAACACTTAAATCAACAAAAATTTACGCAAGCCACCGCTCCTCATCAAATTTTATTAGATGATTTTACAACCAGCCAAGGATGGCAATTTATTGGTAATGCTTGCAGTACAGGCAAAGTTAACGACCATTGGCATGGTAAAATGAAAATAATTTATCAATTTAACCAAACAGAAAATTGTTATGCCCAAATAGTGTTTAATAAAGTTTTGCCAAAAAAAAGCCGAGTACTTTTTTTTCGTTTAAAAGGAGTAAACCAGCAAGCCATCATGCGGTTGCGCTTAGTAGACGCTCAAGGAGAGGTTTTTCAATATGATTTTGGCAGTACTCCTCGGGAATGGCTGGATTATGAAGTGGACTTAAAAAACTACGCCGCTCATTGGGGCAAAAATGCTGATGGTGTTTTAAATCGGCCTTTAACTTTAGAATCTGTGATTATTGACAGTAATCATGATTTAGATCAGGCTAAAATTTTACTTGATTCTTTACAAGTAAGCCTTAGCTCAGCTAAAATTTATCATTTTGTTTATAATCAGCAAGACTTTTATGCTGTTTGGAATTCAGGTACTTCTGCTATCGCCAAAATTAAATTAAAAAACAAAAGAATCAATATAGATCGTTTAGCAAAAGAGAGTTTATTAAAATCTTCTGTGCACCGCATTTTTACGCTCCGTTTAAATGAGACTTTAAAATTTTTACAGCCGGCTTTATAGTTGAATAATATAGGCCTTACCGTCAGTAAAAAAAGGGTCTTTAAAAATATTTTGTCCCAATTCAGGATTAACTAGTTGTATTTTTTGATCAGTTTGAATAGTGTTGCTTTGTTTTAAAGTTTGAAAAATATATTCTCGTTCGGTGTCAATATCCGGATTTATTTTATGAGTAATACCCCACTTCAAACCGATATCCAAACTGGCTGTGCCTACATAAATATTTTGACCGCTGTTAGTGATAAAAGCGGTTTTCCAAAAACGGGCGTGGTGTCTTTGACGGGCGGTATCGGTACTGGTTGGTTGTTCAAAACCGAAATTATTTATTTGAGAATTCCAAAAAGCAGGTGTCATGGGCGCGGTAGGATAAGGTTTTTTCCACCAGGCCGCTTGCCACCATTTGGCAATAGAGCTGAAAGTGGCGCTGTCTGCCAATAGCCAGCCAGCCTTAGTAAAAGCGGCGATCAATTTTTGATCATCATTGGCCACAATTATAAAATTAACAGGCTCCACCGTATTGCCGGTAGGGGTTTCTGTGTATTTTAGATTTTCCTCAGAAAAAATATCCTCAACCGTAGCAATAGTAGTGGTGCTGTTGTTAATGACAGCAGTGGTTAAATTAAGATTTTTATTAAAGTAAATACCAAAGCCAACATAGCAGACACCAGACAGTACTAAAGCGCCGATAACAGCCAGTTTTTTTATTTGAGGTGAATTTGTGTTAGGGGTTGTTGTTGGTAGCAGTTTTTGTTTACTAAACCCCCATTCAGAAATACCTATTGCTACTATGACAGAGCAAATTCCAATTAAGTAGCCGGCCCACACGTCAGTAAAATAGTGCACCCCTAAATACAAACGACTTAAACCGATTAAACCGATTAAAATTAAAAAGAAAAAGAAAAGGTTGATTTTTCTTTTCCAGGAATACTTGCTTTTTAACAGTAAATACAGGAGATAGCCATAAAAAGCCAAGGTAATAGTGGCGTGTCCGCTAGGGAAAGAAAAAGAAGATTCAGTATAAATTCCAATATCCGGACGAATACGTTTAAAAATTTCTTTGCCCAGATAAGCACAACCTTCTGCTCCCATTACAGAAACAAAAAGGGGGATCATTAAAAATCTTTTTTTCCAAAGATACAATAAAGCCGCTGTGATGGCTACAAATAATAAAACCAGTGGCCATTCACCTAAAACAGTGATCCATAAAAATATTTTGACCAGCGCAACATCGCGAAACAGAAGCATTAAATTCGCAATGCGCAAATCGGTTTCTATAATAAGATTATTGGTGAGCAGAATTTGCACTATTCCTATGAGAGAGAAGAAAAAATAAAGAAAAACCAAAACCAAAACAGTTAAAGTCAGACCGGTGAATTTTTTTTTCTCCAAACGTTGGTGAATAAAAGGCAAAAGGCGGTTGTGTTTTTGGATGAATTTTTGCACTTCTTTATTTTCCAAAATCGCTTTTTTGAAAGAAGCAAAAACGGCCAGTAATAAAACCAAAAACTGTTTCCCTTTTTTGATTATTAAAAATTTTAAAAGATATAAAATAACAAAAGTACCAACTAGAACTGCCAAAAAAATTTCTGCCCGGTTTAGCCAAGTTTGGGCAATGGTAAAAGATTGGGTAAAAATATATCCGGGCAAAATCCATTCCAGCGACCAGCCGATTGATCCTAAAATATTCCAAAAAATAAATTTGCGGCGTTTCATACCCACTGATCCGGCAATAAAAGGAACGAGCTCTTTAATGCTTGGAATAAAACGTCCTAAAAAAATACTTTTGGCTCCATGTTGGTTGAAAAAGTTTTTTGCTTTATCAAAGTGTTTGCGTTTTAAAAGCCAGGTATCATTTTTTGTCCACTGCGCACCATATTTCTTTCCTAAATAAAAATTGATATTATCGCCAATAATCGCGCCTACTGCCGCAAACCAAATCAAGTCTCCCAAGTCCATATAGCCCTGGCCGGATAAAACCCCCAAAAAAAGAATTAAGGTAGAGCCTGGTACCAACAAACCAACGCCTAAAGTGGTTTCCATAATAG
>MHKJ01000032.1:0-4644 GCA_001818355.1 Candidatus Kerfeldbacteria bacterium RIFOXYC2_FULL_38_9
TGCTGGTAATTAACCCGATGTTTTGCACAAAACGCGGTAAAAGACGTTTTCTTCCAGCCGCAAACAAACCTTCTTTTTCTAACTTGCTTTTTAAAATCTCATAAGCTTTTTGCAAACTACCCTCACCCGCAAGCGTTATCTGCCGCGGCCGAAAAACAAACTGTCCTTTTTTAAAAAGAGTCGGCGAGCCCACAGCTTTAATTTTCATGCCATCTGCTAACGGAAATTTTAACTGAAAAGATAACATAAAACAGCTGATAGTGGTTTTTTCATCAGCCAAAGAAAACCACACAAAACGATTTTGCGCCACGTGAAAATCTCTTATCTCACCGCTAATTGCCACTGTTACCTGTTCTAAAAGTTCATTAACCTCTTCTCGAAACTCGGTAACAGAATAAACTTTCATTATTTTGCCGCAGAAATAATAAACCGATGACCGTTTTTATTCTCTACCTCAAATCTTTTATTCGCATAAAAAAAATCATATCTAATCTTACCAACTCTGGTAAACCCACTCCAGTTTCCAGACAAAACGGGTTTGCCGTTATCATCAACAAACTTATTGACATTTTCCGGATCTCTTAATAAATAATCTTTTAATTTTGTAATATGATCTGATGTCAATCCCTCTCCTGTTTCAAAAGTGTATTGTTTACCATTTAAAGTAAAGGTAGTTTCGTAAGCCATATTTTTTAGTTAATAATCTTGTTAAAATTAAATTTCGCTAATTCTTGGTCTGCTCTGTGACAGGGTTCGGTATCATAGGGCGTATGCTTGCGGTGCAACCACACAGCTTGCAATTGCGGGTATTTTTGCTTGATTTTATCAATTTCTTGACCACGGTCGTTAATAAAAATTATATCATTTTTATCCCATTTGTCAATAATTTTTTCTTTGGGTTGATCCGTAACAATTACTTCATCCGCCCAAGCATCAAGACCGGAAGCTAAAATTTTTCTTTTTTGAAAAGCCAAATGACCAAAGGACAAAATGGTAATAAGTATTTTTTTCTGCTTGGCTTGTTCTAAAAATTCACGCGCATCCCCATAAACACATGGTGATAAATCAAAAAAAACTTGATCAACTGCGAGAACAAGATCTGATACCGCAACGCGAGGTGAAGAAATTTTTGACAACTGTTGCAGGTGTTCAATTAAAACATAAACACCTTTTTTTAAAACCTGTTTTTCCGTTTCTTGAAATTGTTTTTTAGTAATACCAAAATCCGCCAACGCCATGATGAGCTTTGCGCGCAAACAAGCGGTGTCAAAAAGAGTATAATCAAAATCAATAACTAAACGCATAAATCTATAAGGGCTTGAGCGGCTTTTTTACCACTGATATATTGCGGCTTGGCGTTGTCGCCCAGATCAAGCTGTATCACGCGCGTATCAGCGGGAATTTCCGTGTGTACTACTTTTTGAAAAGCAGAAGGCACAGACACCTCTCCATTGTCTATTAACATATAAGATAATTTTGCTCCGTCTAAATATTCTGTTAACACCTCATAAAAATTACGCGTAGTAAAATCGTGAGTTTCTCCTTTTTTAGTGGTACGATTGCAAATAGCGATTAAGGGCGCTTCGGTTTTTTTTAAAGCCCTTGTCACGCCGTCAACCAATAAATTAGGCAAAATGCTCGTATACAAATCTCCCATAGTAAACACAATATAATCCGCACTGGCGATGGCCTTAATTACCGATTTTGGCGCGGCGGCTTTTTCACTTAAAGTCAATTTTTCAATGTGCAAACTAGCATCATGTTTTGGAATGTCTATGTTAACTTCTCCAAAAATTTCTTGGCCGTTTTCCAAAATAGCTTCGAGGTCGGTCTTGTCTTCGGTAATCGGTAAAACAGTATGAGAAATATTAAGCATCTTCCGGCAAAGATCAATGCTCTCTTGCATGGAATGCAACTGTAAATAAGAGGCTAAAATAAGATTGCCGCAAGTATGGCCTGCTAAAACTCCGTGGGAAAAACGAAAATTCCAAGTTGCGGCCACGTCTTGATTGTCGGCCAAAGCCACTAAACACTTACGCACATCGCCCATGGACAAAATATCGTATTGTTGGCGCAATAAACCGGTAGATCCGCCGCTATCCATGGTGGTTACCATAGCAGTCAAATCGACTTCGTAGGCTTTTAGATAGCGCAATAATTCTGGTTGTCCAGAACCGCCGCCAATGGTTACGAGGTATTTTTTAGACATAATGATATTTTACCAGAAATTTCTCCACCTGGGGAATATTTTCAGGCCTGCCCAGCTCTATCCAAGCGTCATGCAGAATATGCGCTTTTACTTGGTGTTGTTGGCACAACACATTAAACACATCGGTAATTTCGTATTCACCGCGCACGGAAATTGGAACGGTTTTCACCAAATCAAAAACTTTAGGTTGTAAAGTGTAAAGACCGGTGTTAGTCAAACAAGAAACCGTAGCAGTGGTAGGAACCAGCTCCAACATCATGCCCTGCGGATCAAGCCGCACTTCGCTTAAGCCTTTGCGCACCGGAAACGGTTGGGCGAATAAATGAAAAAAATTATCATTTTTCATGGCTTGTTGTAAAGCCTGCGGCAAAAATAAACCGTCGCCATTATGAGACACAAAAGCCTGACCGGCTAACAAATGTTCTACCACTTCCACCACAGCCGAAGTGCCATATTTGTTGCCCACATATTTTTCTTGATCCACCAGCTCCACCTCAAAAGGAGAGTGCGCGATAAATTCCTGAATTTTTTCTTTTTGATAACCTACAACTATAATAACTCTTTGAAAACCGGCTTTTTGCGCCGATTCTAAAATATAATGTAAAAAAGGCTTACCCCTTACCTCTACCAGGTGTTTGGGTTTGTCTTGAGAAAGATGTTGCATACGTGTGCCTCGTCCGGCCGCGGCAATAACTAAAGTGGTTATCATAAAATTTTAAAATCTTATTTGTTTTCCTGTTTTGTAAATAAAATACCAAAAAGGAGAAATGGTTTTTTCAAAAGTTCCGGGATAATTGACGGTTTGCCCGGCAAAACCCTGCTTAAACTTGGTAACACCGGCTAACTTGTGTTGAGCGCCGGTCGCAATACCGTAAAAATCATACCAGCGAAAACCGGCTTTTTGGGCGCGAGAAATTGCCTGCCACTGCAATAAGTAAGGAGCCATTAAATTTTTCTTCTGCTCGGCAGAGGCGCCCAATAGATAAATTACACTGTGTCCGAATAAAATATTCAAATTGATAGCCAAAATATCTTGTTGGTGTTTGGCTATAGCCACCTCTAGCATACCTTTTTTAGCCAAAATATCAATCAAATTATCATAATAATTCTTAGGAAAATGTTTTAAATGGTGGCGCGCACCAGTGGCTGTTGTTAGTTGCCAAAAAATTTTTTTGAGTTGAGTTAAGTCCCCTTGGCTGACAAAATCTATTTTTATTTCATGGCGTTTGGCCAGGTTAATATTATAACGAGTTTTCTGTTTTAGACTGGCAAATAAAAGATCTGCATTAAGAGACAAATCTAACACCGCGGTTTGAGAAGGCTCATGGTCTGCCACTTGCCGACAAGCGGATAAATTAAAAGCCTTAAAATCCGCCAAGGGTTCAAAGCGCCAAAAAATAATATTTTCTTTTTTTATTGTTTCCAGCCAAGAAGAGGTTTGTAAAAATTCAGCCAATAACTTTTTTTCTAAAATTGGTCCGCGCGGAGAAAAAAAATAACTTTTACCAAAAGGCAAAGGCATGACAATACCCGCTACCACTCCTTTTATCTCTCCTCCTTTTTGATCTTGATAAAACCAACTGTAAACTTTACGGCCGTAATTTTCTTGTACCGTAAGCCAACTGCTCGATTGTAAAAAAACAGAAGTCGCTTGCGCGTCCCGGCTTTTCTCTATCAAAAAATCATCACCTTGGGCTAAATTTTCTGCCGTGGCTAAAATAAAACTCATACTAAAGTAATTTGTTTTTAAAAGCTTGGCGAATTTGTTCTTCGGTTGTCAAGCTGTTATCTATGTCAGTCAGCGCATTTAAAGCCTCGGCTTGCGAATATCCCAAGGAAATCAAAGCTAAAACCGCTTCTTGCTGAACGGAATTTTTTCCGCCTGCTGTTTGTTTTAAATATTCATCAATATTGCCTTTTAAATCCAAAACAATACGCTCGGCGGTTTTTTTGCCCACGCCGCTAATGCTTTTTAACAAAGCGACATCTCCTTTGTTGATCGCCTCTTGAATATCGATGGCGGAAAATTGAGACAAAATGGCCAAGCCTAATTTTGGCCCTATGCCGGAAACTGAAATAAGTTTTTGGAAAAGATGCAAATCGCCTTGCTCTAAAAAACCATATAAATCTAAAGCGTCTTCCCGTATGTGCTGATAAGTGAATAAAGCAACATCTTGACCGCTGTGCAGTTGAGTCAATAATCTTTTGGGCGCGCGCACCAAATATCCAATACCGTGGTTTAAAACAATTAAATCTTGAGCAGTTATTTGTTGAATGGTTCCGGATAAATAAGCAATCATATTTTTTTAGCGATTTTTTTCTTTTTAAGCACGTATTTTTTGGGTGGAGTTTTGGTGGGATCGATTAAATAATTGGTTAAATCCGCCACTCCTATCAGCACCGGATAAGCTAAATGAGAACGTTCGTAAACGTTA
>MHKJ01000032.1:4671-6325 GCA_001818355.1 Candidatus Kerfeldbacteria bacterium RIFOXYC2_FULL_38_9
CTACGGAAAGATTAACAATATCTGGATGAGTTTGCAGAAGCTGAGGCTTAAGTTTTTCTAATTGTTCTTCCGCTTCCTCGCGTTCAGAATATTCAGGAACATGTAATTTTTGAAATAAATCAATGGCTTCACCAAAACCCAAAGCGCGCGCTAAAGATTCGTCAATAGAACTGGTTCTGGCTCCGGTATCAATTTTAGCTTTAATTTTTTTCGGTTCTTTCTCTTTATTATAAACTGTTATCGGCTCGATTAGGCCCAACACTTTCCGGCCCGTAATGCCTGTTACCTCCGCATCAAACTGGCCGGCAAAAAGATCTTTGGCAATGGCAATGCCTCTTTCCGGAAAATCCACTTTCAAGCCTCTTACTCTTTGTAATCTTTCTCGCAAAGGAGCCATGTTGGCGACCTGAATTCCTAAGCCGGGCCTGGCGTTTAATTCTAAAATTACCGGACCGCGTTTTTTGTCAACAGAAATATCCACGCCAGCATATTGCAAACCAATAATGTGAGCGGCTAAAACCGCCGTTTTTAAAATTTCGTCCCAATAAGGAACCTTGATGCCGCGCAATTGAGCGTTGGTGTCCGGGTGTCTTTCAATTTCTTTTTCAGACAACCAAGACTTAACCACCACATGCGTGGTAAGTCCAGTGGTTAAATCAATGCCTACACCTAAACCGCCTTGCGCCAAATTGGCTGTACCATGGGATTTCTCCGTACCCAGGCGCAACATGGCCATCACCGGCACGTTATGATAAACAATCACCCGAATATCCGGAATGCCGAAAGTAGAAAATCTTTTAAAAAGCGGATCAATGGAAAAACGCGATTCAAACAAAGCCGCATCCGGGGTGTGCAAGAGAGAATAGTTGCCGTCTAAAATATTTAAAACATGCACCCGCAGATCCTCAGCGGTTAGCTGTCTTTTATTAGTACTTAACCAATTGCCGTTTTTGAGACGGTTAAACACAATAATAATACCTTCACCGCCAAAACCACGCGCGGGCTTGATAACAAAACTGTTTGGCAAAGAATCCCAATTAAATTCATACACTTCTTTTCTTTCTCTTAAAACCGCAATCAAATCAGCTACCGGCAAGCCTTTGGCCGCCAAAATACTTTTGGTGATCAATTTATCATCAACTATTTTTCTTCCCTTTTTTTTGTTTACCCGCAGATAAATATAACTGCGAGCATTCATGCCTAAAATGTTATTTCGATTTTTCAACATGACTCATGTGTTTAAAAACTTTTCTAAATCTAATATATTCTGTAAACCGTAAGCCGGAAAATTTACCTACCAAATAATTGATGACTAAAGTTAACAAAATAAGTTCCGGGTAAGCTAAAATAATACTTTTAAATACCGCCCAATCACCAATTAAATAACCAATGATCGACAAAACCAAAGTTTCTAAAGTAAGTTTAATGGCATTTTTAAATCCTTGTTCTATTTGGACGGCGATAAACTGTTCGGTTAAAACCGTCATAATCAAAATAGGAAAAATAGAAACGGCGATAAAACCGGTTTTGTTAAAATAAGCTCCTACAAAAAACATTAAAAACACAGACAGCGCCAACAAAGACAAAACCAAAGCCATGCGCGGTAAATAAAGCAAACGAAAACGACGCAAAATTATTCTGGCGATGGTGCCAA
>MHKJ01000032.1:6337-7236 GCA_001818355.1 Candidatus Kerfeldbacteria bacterium RIFOXYC2_FULL_38_9
AAATGAAAATAATGACCCCGTATTTAATGCCGGTGGCCAAAAAAGACAAGGCTACCACCGTGGGCACAAAAATACCAAAAGCCTTTACTCCTATGATTTGTCTGGCTACAGCAATAATCGTAGCCATAATGGGCAACATCAAAAGTAAAAACAAAGAGTTGATCGGCACGCCTTTGTTAATCATGAAATTCATGGCGTAAGACATGACATTAAAAATCGAAAGTTTTTGAATACCCCGTGCCGTATAATCAGTAATAATTTGATAATTGGCATCCACGCCGGAAAGTTGCTCTTGCAGTTTTTCTGAACTTTGGGCGGAAATAACATTATCTAAAATTGCGCTGTTGGCTACAATAATGTATTGAGGCGCAATGGCGCCAAAAGTTGTTTGGGCGATTTTGGCCGTAGAAACCAAAACATTATCGTTGATAGAAACAATGGCTTTTTTATCAAAATTAAAATCTTCCAAGGGCGCGTTGTTTAAAGAAGAAATTCGCGCTAATTCTACCAAAGAGTTAAAACCCACATTACCGGCTGTCCAGGTAATAATTATGCTCGAATCTCGCACATCTTCTTGATGGTCAATCATTTGTTGCGCTAAATTTTGCACCGTTAAATATTCTTGATCCACTCCCGAATCCCTAATGGAAATAAGCAAAGTACCCTGGGTTAAAGCATAAGATTGCAAATCGGCAATCTTTTGTTCCGCCACACTTTGATCGGTCATGAGCATCATCAAACGGTCTTGCACGGACACAATAATTTCGTCTTCACTGATTTTAGCATTGTCTTCTCTGCCGGCTTTAACCGTTAAAATTACGCGATAAGTACCGCGCGTGGCATAAACATGGGTGGCATCAATACCCTCGGCTGAAGCATTATCGCCAAAATCCCAATGA
>MHKJ01000032.1:7273-15641 GCA_001818355.1 Candidatus Kerfeldbacteria bacterium RIFOXYC2_FULL_38_9
ATTGCGGTCTTTGCCCGCTTTGGCCTCCAGGGGTATTTTAGTTTTTTTCTCCTCTTTAGGGGTGGTATTATCAGTATCATCGTTAGTAGAAACGTCTGTTGGTTGATTGGTGACGTCAATATTTTGCGTATCAACCGGAGCTGTTTGCGCTTGCAAAACCAAAGGAAAAAACAAAAAAGCGACAAGATAAAAACTACTGTACCCTAACCATTTTTTCAAATTCATTTTTTTTGACATACAAATTATTTTCTTTACTTATGAAAGTTTAAAAGCCGCGGCTGTAATCGCAATAGCGGCCGCATCAGCCGCATCGTCCGGTTGAGGAGGCTGGTCTAGTCCGAAACGCAATTGAATCATTTTCTGCATTTCTTTTTTATCCGCCCGACCCGAGCCGGTTACCGCCATTTTCACTTCGTTGGGCTTGATGTCTTTTATTGTGAGGCCAAACTCTTGAAGTGTAAAGAGAATTAGGCCGCGCGCTTGCCACACATTGCAAGCTGTTTTGGTATTCTTGGCAAAAAAAAGCTCTTCCACGCCGGCTAAAACAATATCTTGGTGGCGCTTTAAAATCTGCGTTAAATCTTGATGAATGTCTTGCAAGCGCTTAGCTACCAAATCCTGAGAACTGGTTTTGATTACTCCGCACTCCAATAAACTCTGCCCGGCAGACTGATTTTCAATAATGGCAAATCCTATAGTTTCTATTCCTGGGTCAATTCCTAAAATTTTCATAATAATTACCAGGCAATATTCGTGTAAACATCGTTAACGTCGTCGTTGTCTTCCAGGGCGGCAATCAAGGTCTTTAATTTTTCTTGATACTCCGGCGCCGGGGTTGTTTTTTGCTCGGTCGTCCATTCAATTTGCGCTTGCGTAGGGGTAATGCCTTTGTCTTTTAAAAATTTAAAAATTTTATGAAAATTTTGTTTGGCGGTAACAATAGTCAAACCTTCAGCCTCGGTTTGAATGTCGCAAGCTCCGGCCTCAATGGCTGAAAGTTCAATCTCTTCGGCGTTATGTTGTGCGATGTCTTCGTTGGCCAAACAAATCATGCCTTTTTGCGTAAACATATACATCACGCTGCCGCTTTCTCCTAAAGCGCCGCCGTGATCTGTGAAAATACTGCGCATATTAGAAACCGTTCTGTTGGTATTATCCGTCACACACACAATTAAAATAGCCGCCCCTCCCGGACCATAAGCTTCATATATTTCTTCTTGATAAACCACGCCCGGTAACTCACCCGCGCCTTTTAGAATCGCTTTTTCAATATTGTCTTTGGGCATATTAACTTCTTTGGCTTGATCAATCGCTCCGCGCAAAGCCGGGTTCATTTCGGGATCTTTGCCGTTTTTAGCCGCCAAAGAAATATTTTTAGCAAAACGAGTAAAAACCGCGCCTTTTTTAGCATCCGTAACTGCTTTTTTGCGTTTAATTTGCGCCCACTTAGAATGTCCGGACATAAAAAATAAAAGAAAAAAATAATTAAATCGTTATGATCTTACCCTTTTTTGGCCTTTTTGTCAAAAAAATACCTATTAGTAAAATCCAAAACTTTAAAATTATTTTTTTGCAGATATTCGTTGGTCACCCCATAAAGCACAGGTGCGAAGTTGGTGGTAATTTTTATGATTTTTTCTACTTTCCCCTCAATCTTTGTTTCTTGATAGATTTCATTGTGTCTAAAATATTGTTTTCCTCTTTTGATAAAAAAATGATTTTTTTCAAATACATGAAATTTTTGGGGTAGACGGTGAGGAGATAATATTAAACCCTTTAAATGATTATCAGTAAGCCATATTTTTAATTGCCAAGGATAGGCTGATGTGTTTTTTACTTTGAGATCAATAAAATTATACAAGATTGTTGCGCCTCCGCCAAAGGGCAGGGTTCTGCCAGAATCAGGAAAAACGTCCATAGAATGATGATATCTTTCTACGGTTTCAATCGGCGCATGCAAAAAAATCCAGTAGAGAAAATTTGACAACTGGCACAGACCACCTCCGAGCCCCTTTATCACTTTGCCGTTGGCAAGCAACATGCCGTCGACATATCCATTTTCATATTTTGGCTTACCGATAATTTTCCAAAGTGAAAAAATGTGATTTGGTTGTATAATTACGCCATTTAATCTTTGTAGGGCTTGTCTTAAGTTTATTATTTTCTGTTCTTGCAACTTATAATCGCTATTTCCCAATTTGCGTCTTAATATGGACTGGTGTCTGACGACAATACAGTTAAAAAAATCGTTTTTTCTTTCATATTTAATCCTAAAATCAAAAAAATTTTTAATGTCTCTCGCTTTGTGACGCAAAAAAATAATTGGCTTTTTCAGCAATGGGTATTTTATAGAAAAGGCTATTCTTTTGGGATTTTCATAATTATAAAGGCGTTGCGCAATTTCTTCTTCTATTTTTATCATAATTCTTTAATTTTAACACAGATATTGAATATAAGTGTTTTTTGGATATTTTGTTACATACCTTTAAAATTGATAAACAAAACAAACCAAAAAAACCTTGACGCCAAAAAAAGGGCGTGCTAAATTCTCGATATATTTCTCGCCAACACGGGAAATAGCTCCCGCTTGATGCTTGTCTGCGGGAGTTTTAAAAATAGCATCGGCTGGGTGGATAGGTGGGGTGATGATTGTGTTATAATCAGATTATGTTTAGAAAATCTTATTATTTGCGGATAAAATTATGGTGGTTAAGTAATGCTTGGGCTGGGCTTTTGGGGCTATTTTTTTTGGCAGTAATCGCTTTTACTTACTGGACCAATGCCCCCACTTTTACTGATCCGGACTCTTTCTATCATATAAAAATGACGGAAATAATCATGCACCAACGTCAGCCGGTTACTGATTTTCCGTGGTTGCAGTTTACTACTTTAAAAGACGCCTATGTTGACCATCACTTTCTTTATCATGTTTTTTTAATCCCTTTTATTGGTTTATTCGGCGCTATAGTTGGCATGAAAATCGCCACCGTTTTTTTAGCGGGACTTGCCATTGTTCTTTTTTATGGCTTATTGCGTTCTCTTAAAATTCGTTACGCCCTTATTTTCTCCCTGCTTTTACTTTTTACCAGCGCTTTTTCTTTTCGCATGGGTTTGGCCAAAGCGCCCAGTGTGGCTTTTCTTTTTTTAATAACCGGATTTTTCTTTCTGCTAAAAAAACAAGCGCGACCGTTGGCTGTTTTAAGTTTCTTTTTTGTTTGGGCTTATGGCGGTTTTATCCTTTTGCCCATATTAACTTTAATTTATAGTATTTTAGGTTTGTTTTTTGAAAAAGAAAACAAAAAAAATTATCAAAAAATTATTTTAGCAGTGGGCGGCGGAACGCTTTTGGGACTGTTGATTCACCCCAATTTTCCTCAACATTTTCAAATGTATTGGCAACAAGTTATTCAAATCGGCTTAATCAATTATCAAAACGTTATTGGCGTGGGCGGCGAATGGTATCCCACCAACATTCAAGATTTGGCTACCGCCACCCCTTTGCTGGCTTTGTTGTTCACTATTAGCATTATTACTTTTCTTGTTACCGCCAAAAAACAGTCTTTAAAAAGTTTAACCGGTTTTTTAATGATGCTTATTTTTTTAATAGCCACTTTAAAATCCAAACGCTATATAGAATATTTTGTGCCATGGACCTACCTGTTTACGGCTTTTTGTTTGCAAGACAGCGGCGCTTTGCACGCTTTACCGCACACAATTTCCCAACTGATTATTGGCGCCAAAAAACATTTACTATATCAAGTAAGTCTGGTTTTGCTTTTTCTTTACCTGTTGTTTATTGTGCCTTACACTTTGTTAGACAACAACAAAAGACTTTATGAAGATCTGCATGCGGGTATTGCCGTCACCAAATATCAAAAAGCCGGACAATGGTTGAATAATCATGTCAATAAAGGAGATATTATTTTTAACGCGGACTGGGATGATTTTCCTATTTTATTCTATCAAGTGCCGCGCGCCCGGTATATTGTGGGGCTGGATCCTACTTTTATGTACAACTACAGTCCGGCGGATTATCAAAAATGGAAAGATATTACTTTGGGAGAAACATCGGAAAATTTATTTAAAACCATCAGTCAAGATTTTAATAGTCGTTTTGTTTTGCTGGATCAACAACACCAAGGTCTATATTTAAACCTGTTGCAAGACCCGCGCTTTGTTTTGGCATATCAAGACGCGGAAGTGTATATTTTCCGCGTTCCCAGGGACCAAAAAACCAAATAAATTAAATAATCGTATCAATAAATTCAATAATTCCTAAGGAAGAAAGAATAACCAAAGTGCCAATTAAAGCCCAAAATACAATATCGCGGCCTTTTTTGATTTTTTCTTGACTGCCACCTCCGGTCATCCAGGTAAAACCGCCATAGATAATCAAAACCAAGGCAATCACCCCTACAAACTGTAAAAATCCTTTAATCAAAGTAAAAACGGTGGTGTTGACATCATTTTGCGGCAAACCGGATTGGCCTGAGCCTAACTGGCTAAAAGGATCAAACTTAATGGCGTGTACCACTTCAGGCAAAAATAACACCGTTAAACCAAAACCCGCTATCAAAATCGCGCTTATAATTTGATAACGATTTTTAATGATTCTGGTTAAAAATTTACTCTTCATAAAGCTAGCTTAATAATCTGTCTACAGCGGAAAACGAAACAATGGGCAACTCAAGATAAGCGGCAGGTTCGGCGGTTTTTCCACCATAACCGGTAGATGATTCCAGGGTGGAAAAAATCCATAAAGCCAGGCCGTAGGAGGCTAAAATAATTATCAAACCAATAACGGCGTTTTTAATTCTTTCCTGAGCTTCCGTCACTTTTTCTTTATTACCGGCCGCGGTCAACCACACCCAGCCGCTGTGGATGATAATAATCAAAGCCACTAAACCCAAAATTCCCAAAAATGCTCCGATAATGGTGGCTACCACTTCTACCGGGGTAGTGGTGCCCAAGCCCGTGCCGATATTAGCCGACCCCCCATCAATTAAATCAATACCGTCGCCGCTGGTTTGCGCAAATGCCGGCCAAGCAAAACTTAAAAAAACAATTCCTAACAAAAACAGTTTTTGTATTTTTACTATTTTATTCTTAATTTGCATAAATCAAATAAAATGTTTGATAAAAACTAATAAGTCATAGGTGGCGCTGGTTGTTCTGATGTCGGCAAAGGCTCTCCTTCTCCAGCTCCAGTAGCATCTTCTGTTGTCCCCTTTAATTCTAACTTACCGGAAGCCGCACTAATAACAAACAAAGTAATGCTCCAAGAAATCATAATAACGATTAACCCAACCACAGCGGCTTTGAGAATATCTTGACCCTTGGTGGCTTTTTCTTGGTTACCGCTGGAAGTCATCCAGGCAAATCCGCCATAAAGAATAAAAATAACCGCAATCAAAGACAAAATACTTAAAAAAGCCTTGATTAAAAAAATCACCGTGTCTTCTGGGTTGGTGTTTCCCAATTTTGCTTTTCCCGTAATTACACTTTCAATACTAGGCACACCACCCGATGAGCCTTGTAAAATTTGCGAAGTCAAGGCTTGAGTACGAATGGGTAAAAATAAAAAAATACTTATTACCAAGCCTAATAAAGAAAAAATACGCCTTTTTCTGTTTTTGTTGCCCACCATAATTATTAAATATTCTTTATCGTGATGTTTTTATTATACCACCTTCAAAAAATAAAATCAACCTTTGACAATAATTCATTTTACTTGTTATAATGTTTAGAGTAATATATGAATATTATCCTTAAAAAGGAAAGGGGGTGAAATTTCAATGAAAAAACTAATGCAAAAAATCAGTTCCGTGGTAGCCGCAACCGTAGGTGGTGTATTTTTAGTAAGATCCGCCGCTTTAGCGCAAATCAATACTAACTACACAGACGTAAAAGCGAATTTGGGCGATAGAGACTTGCGCGATATCGTACAGTTGGCTATCAACGTTTTCTTAAGCTTATTGGCTTTGATTGCCGTGGTGTTAATCTTGGTCGGTGGTTTTCAATGGATGACCGCCGGTGGTAATGATGAAAAAGTAGGCGCCGCTAAAAAAAGACTCATTTCGGCTTTAATCGGCTTGGTAATTATTTTTGCCGCTTGGGCCATTGTTCTTTTTGCCTTCAGTCAGATCAGTTCGGCAACAGAGACCAAAGTATAATCACAATCTGCTTCCTCTTAGCCCGCTACTACAGCGGGCTTTTTTGTTATGCTATGATGGTTTTATGATTAAAATTTCTACTGTGCCCAAAACTCTTTGGCTGTTGTTAATTTTTTATATAACGATTGTTACTGCAATTAATATTTTTCAATATACTCATTTTCTTTATACCGGCTATGACCTGGGTATTTTTAATCAAGTTTTATGGAACATGATACATGGCAAATTTTTTGCTTATTCTTTTAACCCCTATTCTTATTTGGTAGATCACCGTGCCTGGTTTTTGCTATTGATAGCCCCGCTTTATGCTTTGTGGCCAAGTCCGCTTTTTCTGTTATTCCTGCAGGCCGTCGCTCTTGCCGGCGGCGCGTTGCCTCTTTATTTTTTAACCAAGAAAATATTCAAAAATTTACCTCTTAAAAAACAACAGGCTGTCAGCTATCTGACAATAATATTTTATCTGTTAAATCCCGTTGTGTTGTCCATGAATTTTTTTGAATTTCATGATCTGGCTCTTGGTATTCCTTTCATTTTTTGGTTATGGCTCAGTTTAGAAAAAAAACATTTGAAAATGGCCGGCCTCTTAAGTTTTGTCTTGTTGCTGATCAGAGAAGAGCTGGCTTTGATGCTGATGGGTTTGGGAATTCTATTATTAGGGCAAGCGCTAAAACAAAAAGATAAAAAACAACTTTATTTTGGCCTGGGGTTAATTGTCATCAGCGCTCTTTGGTTTGTTTTGATGATGTTTGTCGGCTCTGCTGTTTCACCGGAGCACACCGCTAAATTTTTTGTATTTTACGCTTGGTTGGGAAATACTCCCCAGGCCGGTATGCAGTTTATCCTCTTGCATCCTTTCATCACTATTTCGCATTTGTTCGTCAGCGATCATGTACTTGTTTTAATTCTTTTGTTTACCACCTTTGGCTTTTTACCAATGTTCAAACCGAAATTTTTACTGCCCGCCCTGTGTCCTTTATTGCTTTATTTTTTAATTGATCAATCTTTATTAAGCGCTATTTTCAAATCACACTATAGCGCTTCGATTATTCCCTGGTTTTTTATCGCCGCGCTTTATGGTTTGCAAAAAATTTTTGACTGGCACAGTCCGCGGTTAAAAAAAATAAACCAACCGCTACTGATCATATTTTTAGTTTGGTTAACAACTCATCTTATTTTGCTTAATCCCGGGTGGGGGTTGATACAAGAATACAAAAACAACCTTTGGCAAAATACCCAAGAATACCAACGAATTGTCGCCCAAATTAAACCGCAAGACAGCGTATTGGCGTCTTCTGCTTTTTATCCGCAGTTGTCCCAAAGAGAGAATATTTTTCCCACTCTGCACCTTTTTAGCAACAAAGAGCACTATTCCCAAAAACCCTACTCGCCGCCGGAAAAAGTTGACTGGATTATTTTGGAGCAAAAAGAACTTCTGCGTTATGGCGTATTTTTAGATTTTGAGGAGCGAGAAAACGCCAATAAGCGCTTACAAAGCATTATCAGTAAAAATAATTTGACGCTTGTTTCTGCTTCAGAAGACTTGGCGGTTTTTGGTAAAATTCAAAAAAATCCAGCTGATCTATTTTTCTCCACTTCTTCATCATCTTTAAAAAACATGGTAGGCGACACTGTCAACAACGATTTATACTGGGACAGCTGGGAATATTCAGACAAAACAAACCACCAAGGACAATTGGCGCTGGCTTTTAAAAAAATAAAAACCGATCAAAAACAAGACGATCAGCATTTGTTAATCAAGTGGCTGAATCAAGACCAACAAGTGCTTAAAGAAAAAAATATCGCCTTGGGTTTTGGTATTTTTCCCACTCATACTTGGCAAAATACCACCGACAACCAAATTGTCTATCTGAATCTGAAAAATCCAGAAAACACTACCTATTTAGAGGTTTATCTGGGGTCTTTAAAAAGACAAAAACAGCCTCTGCTGACCTTGCTTTCCGATCAAGCAATGGTGGATTTAACTCAGGCTTATCAAATAAAAATTCCTATTGACCAAAAGCCTTAAACAAAGCATCAGCTAAGCCGTAAGCGCCAAAAATCACCACCAAACCAATCACCGCCCACATTAAAGTATCTTGCCCTTTTTTCACTTTTTCCGAATTGCCGATAGAGGTCAACCACAAAAAACCGCCGTAAACAAAAACCAATAAAGTTAAGCCCCCCAAAACCCCCAA
>MHKJ01000033.1:0-199 GCA_001818355.1 Candidatus Kerfeldbacteria bacterium RIFOXYC2_FULL_38_9
GATCACCTACTGGTTTATCCCCATTTTCGAGCCAACGAAAGAGTTTTTCAGTTGCTCACCAAAATATTCAGCGCTAGTCAAAAAATTATCATCCAAACTCACGCTCCGGATAATATGGTAATCAAACTGGCTATTTTAAACAATTATGACCAATTTTATCAACAAGAAATAAAAATAAGAAAAATTTTAAACTTACCCC
>MHKJ01000033.1:208-6257 GCA_001818355.1 Candidatus Kerfeldbacteria bacterium RIFOXYC2_FULL_38_9
CCTATTTTCAACTGCTGGACACTAAAAATAAACAAAAATTAAAGCCCCAAAAATATCTGAGTGAATATGAACTAAAACCTTCTTTAGTGGTGGATTATTTATAAATTTTGTTTGACTAATATAAATAATTAAGTTACAAATTAGTCATGGCTCTTAAAATTTATACTCTCAACGAACCAGAAATTCGAAAAATTTCCTCAGATGTTGCTCCTCAAAAAATATCGGAAAAAAACTTGCAGGTTTTTATGTCAGCGCTGGCAAAAATGATGCATCAACACGACGGTATTGGCATTGCGGCTCCTCAGGTAGGCAAAAACATTCGTTTAATTGTCATTGACAAAGATTATGCCAAAACAGCAGATGATCTGGTTTTAGTTAATCCGCGCGTGGTGTCTATTGCTAAAAAAACCAATATCCAAGAAGAAGGCTGTCTGTCCGTGCCGGGTGTTTACGGTTTGGTAGAAAGGCCGGTAAAAGCGCGGGTTAAAGGTTGGGGAAGACAAGGGGAAAAAATGGATATTAAAGCCAAAGGTATGCTGGCGCGTGTTTTGCAACACGAAATAGATCATCTCAACGGCATTCTTTTTATAGACAAGGCCGTCAAAATCAAAAAAAATGAAAATGCCGTAAAGTCTTTGCTGGTATGATCAATCCTCCGATTTTTAAAATAATTTTTTTCGGTACTCCAAAGTACGCTCAACCGACCCTGGAGTTTCTTCTGCAAGAAAAAAATTATCAAATTATCGGTTGTGTCACCCAGCCAGACAAACCGGTAGGCAGAAAACAAATTATCTCCCCTTCTCCTATTAAAAAATTCGCTTTAGAAAAAAAACTGCCTATTTATCAGCCGACGACTTTAAAAATTCAAAAAGAAAACGGAAAAAAAATCTATCAAACATTATTAAATTTAAAACCGGACTTAGCCATAGTGGTGGCTTATGGCAAAATAATTCCTAAAGAAATTTTAGCCATTCCAAAATACGGTTGTCTTAATCTGCACGGATCTCTGCTTCCGCAATTAAGAGGCGCATCTCCTATGCAACAAGCTATTTTAGCGGGATTGCCAAAAAGCGGAGTAACTTTAATGCTCATGGACGAAGGTCTGGATACAGGCGATATTATCGCTCAAGAATTTTTAACTCTCTCCAATACAGAAACCTTAACCAGTTTGCATGATAAATTAAGCAGGCTGAATGTTAAAATTTTAAAAGATAAACTTCCTCAATTTATTCAAGGAAAATTAAAACCCCAAAAACAAAATACAGCTCAGGCTTCTTATACTAAAATCATTAAAAAAACCGACGGAGAAATAAATTGGCAACAAAAACCCATAATGATTGACAGACAAATCAGAGCTTTAAATCCTTGGCCGGGAACTTATACTTTTTGCCACCGACAACGCCTAAAAATCCTTAAAGCACATTTGGAAAACAATAAATTGTTGATAGAACAAGTACAGCCCGAGGGTAAAAAAATCATGTCTTATCAAGATTTTCTGCAAGGCCATCCTCAATGCCAATTACCACCCGCAAGCAGTTAACGAATTTTTTTAGTGGTATAAAAACCTAAATATTTACCAAACATCAATCTGGTTTGGGCATCGATGGCGGGAATGGAACCAAAAATAATCAGCGCCACCGGCAATAAAATCCATTGCAACAGCACCACTCCTATTCTCAAAATTTTATTATCGGGAATATTACTGGGTAATAAATACACATTCAAAATAGCCGAGGCAAAAATTCCCACCATGGCCAAACGCATCAACCACTCCAAAATAAAAGGAGCGTTTTGAGCAATAACCGTAGATTTTTCCACATCGCCAGCCAGCCACAAAGGTAAATATCCTAAAATTAAAATTAAAATCGGCGCCGTTGACCAAGAATACATACCTTCGGATAAATTGAATAAAAGGTGCCATTTCTTTTTTCCTAATTTTGTGTTCCAAAAATGCCAAATCATAAAAGGAAAATGTTCAATGCCCCAAGCCCAGCGACGTTGTTGCTTATACAAATTTTTTACTGTCTGCCACAAAGAACCGGCATGAGCGGTATCCATAGAAACCGGAATGTACAGCGGGGTTACTTCATAATCGCCGTTATAATGAATAAAACATTGTAAAAAAATACGAGAATCTTCTGTAACAATATCATTTTGCCAAAAACCAACATCCACCAAGGCCTTAAAACTCATACTGTGAGAAGAAAAAGTCCAAAGCGGTTTTGGACGCGCCAGTTCAGCCATCAGCCAAAAAGTGGTAGAATTAGCCACCACGCGCGCAAAAGAGGGTGATTCCCACACGTTGTTATTATATAAAGCCAGGGGCTGATAACTGGAATGGGTAGGGTTAGGATGGGTTAAATACTTATAAGTTAAATGAGCAAAATATTCCGTATGTACCACCGTGTCAATATCAAAAGAAGAAACAATGATATTAGCGTAATCCCATTTTTGGGCATCAATAAACTCTTTCACATGTTTGGCGGCCCAGTGTAAATTCGCTCCTTTGGCCGCAATTTCTCCGGTAACATCTTGCGGGTGCAGAGTAATGAATAACTTGAAAAAAACCCCCTCGTATAAAACACGAATTTCTTCCGCTATTTTTTTAAAAGACTCTGCTTCTCTTTCTTCTCCGGCTAAAACCACGATCATCTTATCAAGAGGATAAGTAGAATTTTTTAAGGCCGCAAAAGTGTGTTTAATAACGGCCGCATCTTCGTTTAAAGTTGGTAAAAATATGACATGGTAAATTTTCTGCCAATCGGGAAGCTCAACAACCTTGGTCATCCAGGGAACATTTTTTATTTTTCGATATTGTTTCCAAGAATAAGTTAAATAAATTATAAAATATAAAACTCTCAATAACCAGTATAAATCAAAAGCAATGGCGAAATAAATCATCCACAAAGGCTTAAAAAAAGACAAAAGAAAAGTAAGCAATAAAGTCAACCAGACCATTGTACCGGGAAAAATTTCCAGTAAACGATATTTTTGATAATTACTGATTTTCATCTTATTTTATTCTGCCTGTACCGGAATAGCCGGCGGTACAATTTCTACCCACGTGGTACCACGCTCTAAAGGTATCTTGTTGCCTTTTTCATCAAAAAACTGCGTGCGGCTTAAACGATCATCTTTTTTCCATTTGCCTGTAAATTTCTGACCGCTATGATAAATTTCCACCTCTCCTTCACCGGTAACTATCCAATTGATTCTGCCCTTTTCCGGTAAAGGAATGCCATCCCCCACATGTTCAATAATAATATTTTTCGGAGCCAAAACTTGATCGTTGTTGGCGTCTTTTTGTATAACACCACCGTTATATCTCTCATAATTATTATTTTCAACGCTATATTTATATTCCACATCATAAGAACCGCCAAAACCAATAAATATTCTATTGATACTGGGCGCGGCCGAAGAGCTGAAATCATCAGCAAATTCCCAAGATTGATAACTGGGCTCTTCTTCCTTTGACCAGTTATGATCAACAATTGCCCGAAATAAATCATCTGTACTGGAAAATAAATTATGGGGAGAAAATTTTACGGCAACGCGGTTGAAATATTGAGATTCGCGTAAACCATCAATATCCCGCAAACCAAATTCCGGAATAGCCACCATGGCCGTATAACTGCCGCCGGCGTGGGCATAAGCGCACTGTAATTCAGAAACAAACTCTAAATAAGTATCACGTGCGGAACGCACCGGGCCTATAACTGCATTAGCTTGAGTGGCATTACTAAAAACCGCCATAAAACGGGTGATGCCCCCTTCCACAATAACCTCGTAAACCAATTGCGCCTGCGATAAACCTGATTGCGGCCGTACTCCGTCAAAAGCCGCGTTTTCAATCATCACACAAGCAGGTACGATATTTGCTTCAGCCTTAGGAGCTAAAACGCCATCTAAGCGGCGAGGTATAATCGTCGCCTCTTCTTCCTCAGCGCTACCAAATAAATCAGTGCTAATATCAGTTAAAAAACTATCCTCGTTACTGCTGTTTTTGCCTTTTAAGACAAAAATAAAAAATATCAAAACCAAAATAATACCCAAAGCTACTATTATACCTAAGTAAATAACCTTTTTTTTGGGGTCTTTTTTAATTTTCTTAATAAAATTGTCCAAAGTAGAATGCTGTTGTTCTTTTTTGCTCATATTTTTAATTATACTCTATATTACGATCGTCGGGAAGAACCTCTATCCAGGTATTGCCGGGGGTAAAGGAAATTTCTGTATTTTCTGTGTTGAAAAAAAGAGTCCTGTCTGTTGTTGCTGTTTTACGCCACTTACCTTCGGTGGCTTGTCCGTTATGAAAAACAACCGCTCTTCCTTCTCCTTGTACCGCCATTTGTAAACGACCGGTTTCATAATCCAGCAAAGAAGTGGGTACGAATTGCACAATAACATTGGCAACGGTGATTTGTTGGTTGGTTAATTTATCCAAATGAGGCGCACCACCGTTAGATCTTAAATAATTATTATTTTGCCGATCATAATTATACTCTACCGCATAAGAAGCGCTGGAAAAAGGAATAATAATTTTTTGCGCCACAGGTGATTGACTGGTGTCATTGGTTGAAGAAAATTGCCAGGGAGAATAAGTGCCGAATTTTTCTTGTAAAGCATAATCTCGCAAAAACAAAGTTAAAAATTCACTGGAAGTGAATAAATTATGCGGCGCGGCAATATTGGCGTCTCTCCAAAAATATTGCGCTTGACCCATTTGATCCAAATTAACCAAATCTGGAAGACCAGCCACCAGAGATAAAGCCTCCGGACTTCCGCCCACATGCGCATAAACTCCTTTATATTCTTGCGCCCAATCTATAAAATAAGGTCTAGCGGAGCGCACCGGGCCAATTTCAGGAATATTTTCATCACTGGCGTAAATAGCCATAAAACGGGTAATGCCTCCTTCAGCTAAAGCTTCATAAACCAGATTCGCTTTTTGCAAACCAGATTGAGGGCGTACTTCGGCATAATTCTCAATCATGACGGCTAGCGGATAAATATTCTCTTTACCCTGCTCAACTTTTACTCCATCAATAAAACGATATCCGATATTTTCTTCTTCGTTGATTTCCGCATTTAAGTTAATAATTTCTGAATCAGAACCGTTGCCGGATCCTCTGCGATTGAGCAACAGTAAAATCACGATAATCAGCGCAACTCCTAAAACACCAGCTCCGATCATAATGCCCAAACGTGCTTTTTTATTATCTTTTAAAGACCAAAGGACGTTGCGCAAGCGCAGTTGCCAGGATTGATTGGACATACTGCCTATTTTTTACTTTCTGTCTTATTCTCTTTTTTATTGTCTTGAGGTTTTTTGTCTGTTTCTGCTTTTGCTTCTTCGTCAGCTTTAGCTTCTGCTTCTTTCTTTTCTTTTTCACCGACCACTTCTACTCCGGAAACATCTGTACTGACGCTTTCATTCAAAGCCTTTAGCTCTTCTTCGGAACGTGGCGCCGTAACAGTAACCACGCTGTCGTTAACTTCGTTTAAAACAGTAACATTCTCAGCCAATTTAAGGTCTTTAATTCTAATATTATCTTCAAATTTTTCTAGCAAAGAAATATCCACCGTTACATGATGAGGCAAATCTTTTGGTAAACATTCCACTTCGATTTTGCTCATATTTTTTACTAAAATACCCCCCTGTTGTTTAACTGCCGGAGACTCTCCCGTAAATTCCAGTTCAATTTCCGCGGTCATTTTTTCGTCCATCTTGATTATTTGAAAATCCACATGAGAAATTTGATTTTTCAAAGGATCGTGTTGCAATTCATGAATAACCACGATAAAATCTTTGCCATCAACATTTAAGTTAATCAAAGAACTTTCACCGGCCTGCTGATGTATTTTTTCAAAATCTTTTTTGTCTAAAGAAAGAGCAATGGTTTTTTGACCAGCACCATACATAACAGCAGGAATCACACTTTGTAAACGTAACTTTTTTATTTTGTTTCTGCCTAGTTCGTTTCTAATTTGGGCTTTAATACTGAATTCTACTGACATAATGAGTAAATTTATTTTATTAGTTAGT
>MHKJ01000033.1:6288-12473 GCA_001818355.1 Candidatus Kerfeldbacteria bacterium RIFOXYC2_FULL_38_9
GGAAATTCTAGTGTTTCTTTAATATCCAAAACATCGTTCACGGAAATTTTGGCTCTTTTATTAAAATTTGCAAATTCTTTTTTATCAAAATCCACCAAAATAGACATGCTGGTGGAAGTTAATTTCTGCTTAATTTCTACACCCATAATGGCAAAACGACATTTTTGACAAAGACCGTAAGTCAAAAAAATTTTATTACTATTCACCAAATGTTGGAGACTGTCAATATTTTTTGATTGACGGCAAGAAGGACAAAAAATAACGTTATTAGTAGGCATAGATAATTATTTAACAGCAGGAAATATTATAATATGAATAAAACTCCATGTCAATAAGATTATTTTTTTGGTAAAAATAAGCTCTTTTTTCATTTTTCAGAACTTAAGCCAATATTATGATTGATGCCTAAAATAGCCAACGTAATCAGCATGGAACTGCCACCGGCGCTCACTAAAGGCAAAGGTAATCCGGTAATGGGCAAAAGACCGATATTCATACCAATAACCATGATACTTTGCACAAAAAGATAAACAAAACTTCCTAAAGTAAAGACAAAAGAAAAGCCGTCTTTGGCATTGATCAAATAGCGCCATAAACGAAACAAAATAATCATAAAAGCCGCTAAAGTAGCCAATACTCCAATAAAGCCCAGTTCTTCGGCCACCACCGCAAAAATAAAATCTGAACTTACTTCTGGTAAAAAATGTAACTGACTTTGCGTACCCAAACCCAAACCACTGCCCCATAACGATCCAGAGCCCACCGCCACAATAGCCTGATTAAGATTATAACCATTGCCCAAAGGATCGGCTTCCGGGTTAATAAAAGTGCTTAAACGAGATTTTTGATAATCCGGAAAAAGAAAAAACCAACCCAGTAAAAAAGAAGCGATCACCGCCACCACCACTAACAAAATCCATTTCTTTTGAGCTTTTAAAAAAATGACGGAAAAAAACCATATGGAAAAAATAATAAAAGCCGAACCGGTATCTGGTTGCAAAAGAATCAAGCCGACAAAAACAGCTGTAATAAATCCGGAAATTATAAAAAATTTTGATTGAGAAATTAGCGCCGGGTCTTTTTCCAAATAAGTAGCCATAAATAATAAAAACAAAAGCTTAATCAGTTCCACCGGCTGGAAAGAAAAAGAACCAATGAGAAACCAACCGGTTGTGCCTTTAATGGTGGTACCAAAAAGCAGAACCAAAACTAAAATAACAAAGGCCGAAATCATGTAAACAAAAGGATGGCTTCTAAAAATACGATGATCAATAAAAATGAGCAAAATAAATCCCAACAAACCCGTGCCGGCGAAAATTATCTGTTTAGAAAATTGAGAAAAATCTTGCACCTCTTGGTTGAGGCCAATGCTATATTGAATCACCAAACCCAAACCAATTAAAAAAATCATCGGCCCTACCAGCCACCAATCAATTTGGAACAATCCGTTAAACCATGTACTGGCTTTACCTTTCATGTCAAAACTATCTAATAATATTTTCAGAAGATAAAATATCCGGACTGACGTAGATTAACGTTTGTAAAGACTCGCCGTATTCTTTGGGCCATCTGATAATTACCGGTTTTTTTTCTAAAGAAGCTATTTGCGCCATAGTCTGCTGGCCAATACCGACCACCACTCCGTTTTTGTCTTGCAAAAGCACAGCTACCGGAACGTTTTTAAAACCATAAACACTTTTGTTGCTTAAATTAAATTCCAAGGTAGTTTGGGGAGCGCCGATTTGATCGGTGTTAATGTGATTAAATTTTTGGTCTGTCTCTTCCCAAGAAACTTTAGGCAAAGCATCTAAATCTTTGATCAATTTCCAAGAAATATCCAAAATATTAGTTTGCACAGAAGGAGAAACAGCAGTGGTCGCCACAGCGGTTTTAGTTAACACTTTTTCTTGAGCAGGCGCCAAGTTAACATGTTCAACAACTCCTGTTTTTCCTCCGATTGTCATTTCATAATTGATTTCCGCTGCCCATTTTTCATTGGGATTTTTGACAAAAACCGCCACATCAACCGACTGCTCATCATGAACGGTGGCATATGTTTTTTCTATCACAATATTATTAGGCTGGCGATTTTGGCCAAAATTAATGGGAGATTGCAATAAAGCCTCGTTAATTCTCTTGGTTTGAGGCACATGATAAGCCCAATTAAAAAGTTCGATAAAAAAGAATAAAATCATCGCCATGGCTAAAACTGCTAACAGCAGTACGTGCACTTGCTTCAGTTGAGCTTTGTGGGTAGCCACCCACAAACCAAGGGTTATTTTTTTATCTGATATTTCCGAAGAGTCTGTTTTAAACATGATCTAATTGTAGCATAGACTGCATATTGTCTCAATTTCTGAATTGTGTTACTATTTGAGTAGTTAGAAAATTAAAAAATAAAGATAAAAAGTATGTTTGCCACAAGCGTAGACCTCATGTATGGAGCTCTCACTGTCTCCATTTTAGTATTTACAGCATTTTTATGCTGGATGCTTTATTATTTGGTACAAATTTTAAAACAAGGTAATGAAGTTATCCAAGATGTGCGCCAAAAAATTACGGAATTTGAACAAGCTCTTCAGAACATTAAACAAAAGGTCATTACCTCGGCTACTTCCATCTCCTTTATTGCCTCAGAGATTGGCACGGTGGTAGATATTGTAAAAAGCATCAAACAAAAGAAAGCCGGTAAAAACAATAAAAGAAAATAATTACAAGGACTTATCTTTTTGAATGGCGCTGATTATTTGAGAATCGTTTTTTAGATTTTCCCAAAAAAGCACCTGGTCTCTATTGATGACCAAACCGTTTTGCGGCTGGTGTATTTCAGAGCCTAAACGAATAACGGATAATTGCGGTGCTGTACTTGTACTATCTGGCTCAGCGGTATTTTCAACACCCTCAGGATCAGTAGTGTCTTGAGTTAAATCTTCTTGTTCTTGCAGATAATAAACATCATCTAAAACCAACCAAGATTTATTTAAAGTATCAAGTTTACCAAAATAAACCTGTCCGTTAGTTAAAAACACGGCTTGATAGCTATTCTGGTCAACCGCACTCACCGGTTTAAAAACATAAAGAGCCAAATTAACACCAAAAGCTATCACCGCCAAGGAAATAACGGCATAAGCTAAAAATAAACCGTCAATATGAAATTTTTTTTTGGGAATAATTTTTTTCTTAATCATTTTTGTGTTTATTATAAAATTTTAATTAAATTTTACTGCTGGCTATCAGCTATGATATCATAACTACCAATATATGTCATTTGTCCACCTCCACACCCACAGCCACTATTCTCTCCTTGACGGATTACCCAAGGTTTCAGAGTTGATTGAGGCTGTTAAAAAAATGGGTATGAAAACAGTAGCCTTAACTGACCACGGCAATATGTACGGCGCGATAGAATTTTACCAAAAAGCAATAAAAGCCGGCATTAAACCGATTATTGGCAGTGAGGTTTATGTGACTCCAAAAAAAATTTCAGAACGAGTGCCCAAAACTCCGCTGTATCACCTGATTTTGTTAGTTCAAAATAAAGAAGGGTATAAAAATTTAGTGAAATTAACTACTATTGCCAACTTGGAGGGTTTTTATTATAAACCCCGTTTAGATTTGGAAACCATTAAAAAATATAGCAATGGTCTCATTGGTTTAACCGCTTGCCTGTCTGGAGAAATTCCCAAAGCGATTTTAAACCATGATCTTGATTATGCTAAAAATATTGTCAAAAAATATTTGACTGTTTTTCCTCAAGATCATTTTTACTTAGAATTGCAACATCATCCGGAAATGCCCCAGCAAAACCAAGTAAATGAGGCTTTAAAAATTATTGGTAAAGATTTGGGTATTGGCTGTGTAGCAACTAATGATGTTCATTACCTAAAACCGGAAGACGCGGAAGCGCAAGATGTTCTATTGTGTATTCAAACCAAAAAAACCTTAACTGATAAAAATCGTTTGTCTATGCGCGGCCATGATTTTTCTCTCACCGCCCCAGAAGACATGGCAGAGCATTTTGTGAATTGTCCGGAAGCGTTAACCAATACTCAAAAAATCGCGGATTTAATTGATCTGAAATTAGAATTCGGTAAATATCAAATCCCCTATTTTAAATTGCCAAAAAACACCACACCGGAAGCTTATTTGAAAGAACTGTGTCTGACGGGACTGACCAAGCGCTATCCGGAAATAACGGCTGAAATTAAAAAACGCTTAGACTATGAACTGCAAATTATTAACAAAACCGGATATGCTTCTTATTTTCTCATTACTCAAGATTTTATCAATTGGGCAAAAAAACAAGGCATTGCCGTGGGTCCCGGGCGTGGTTCCGCCGCCGGTTCGCTAGTGGCTTATGTCATTAATATTACAGATGTAGATCCTATTAAATATCATCTGCTATTTGAACGCTTCTTAAATCCGGAACGGGTTTCCATGCCTGATATCGATACGGATATTGCCGACGCAAGAAGAGACGATGTTTTAAGATATGTGGAAAATCAGTACGGCCAAGACCACGTAGCGCAGATTATCACTTTTGGAACTATGGCCGCGCGCGCGTCAGTAAGAGATGTGGGACGAGTAATGGGCTTAGCTTATGGTTATTGCGATCAAATGGCCAAACTAATCCCGATGTTTACGGATTTAGACACAGCCATAAAAACGGTACCGGAAATAGCCACCAAAATTGAACAAGACGTTGATGCTGAACGCTTGATGACTATTGCTAAAAAATTAGAAGGCGTGGCGCGCCACACCTCTACGCATGCTTGTGCGGTGGTGATTACCAAAGACCCCTTGGACAATATGGTGCCCTTGCAACGAGATCAAGATGACGGCAATATTATTACCCAATATTCCATGGATCCCATTGGCGCTTTAGGGCTTTTAAAAATGGACTTTTTGGGTTTAAAAAATTTAACCATTATTGAACGATCTTTGGAAATAATTACCGCCACTACCGGTTTGAAAATTGCCATTGATAACATTCCCTTAAATGATAAGCCCACTTTTCAACTTTTAAAAAAAGCTAACACCATTGGCGTATTTCAATTAGAAAGTTCAGGCATGCGCCGGTATTTACGACAATTAAAACCGACGGAATTTGAGGATATCATCGCCATGGTTTCTTTGTATCGCCCCGGCCCTATGGAATTTATTCCCAAGTATATTGACGGCAAACATGGCCGCAGGCGCGTAACTTACATCCACGAAAAACTTAAGCCGGTTTTGGAAAAAACTTATGGTATTGCGGTTTATCAAGAACAAGTCATGGAAATCGCTTTGCGTTTGGCCGGTTTTACTTATGGAGAGGCGGATGTTTTAAGAAAAGCCGTGGGTAAAAAAAATGAGGCACTTTTAAACGAACAAGAACAAAAAATGATCTCGGGCATGATGAAAAACGGCATCGGTCGCAGTGTGGCTAAAGAAATTTGGGAATTTATTTTGCCTTTTGCGCGCTATGGATTTAATCGATCACACGCGGCTTGTTATGCGATGATCGCCTATCGCACAGCTTATTTGAAAGCTAATTTTCCCGCGCAATTCATCGCCGCTCTCCTCACTGCCGATTATGGCAATTCCGAACGCATTGCTTTGGAAGTAAAACACGCCCGCGATTTGGGTATGAAAGTTTTACCGCCGGATATTAACGAAAGTTTTGATACTTTTTCGGTGGTCAAAGAAAGTTTAAAAAATAAAAAATCCGCTCATATTCGTTTTGGTTTAAAAGCCATTAAAAACGTGGGCGATCATATTGTGGAAGTGATGATTGCCGAAAGAAAAAAACACGGCGCTTATCAAAATTTGGAAGATTTTTTAACCCGCGCTCAAGATAAAGATTTGAATAAAAAATCCCTGGAAAGCTTGATCAAAGCCGGTGCTTTGGATTTGTTTGGCGAACGCAATCAACTTCTGCTTAATTTGGAAACTATTTTACAATTTGCCAAAAATATTCAACTGGAAAAAAAATCCGGACAAGAAAATCTATTTAAAAGTTTAGGCAAAAACGCTTTGCCAAAATTAAAATTGGAACCGGTGCCGGAGGTAGAGCTTAAAATTAAATTACAATGGGAAAAAACTTTATTGGGTTTATATATTTCCGGCCATCCGCTGGAGGCTTATCACGAATTGATCGCCCGTATGGCCACTCCTTTCATAGGATTGAAAGAACACCCGCGCAG